>JAEXPB010000482.1 GCA_023438965.1 Bacillota bacterium
GGTTTAGCCGGTATCAAAGACCTTGGCGTATGTTATAATGAAATGGCGTTTTCGCCGCGCTGGGCGGTGACTGGCTTGGAATGGGCACGCTACATAACCGGTTACGAGTGTTCCAAAACCCTGGTGGAATCCGTCTACCACCGGGAACCGGATCGCTTGACCTGCTGGCTGGCCGCTCCGGCCCGGGAAGTCCGTTGCCATATCCTGTTGCCGGATGACCGGCCGGATTGCGCCGGCGTCCGGTTGAACGGCACCGCGGTGGATTTCCGGATCAGCCGGATCCGGGACTCGAGCTATGTGGACTTGACCTTCAATCGAACCGCCTCGCCTGGGCCGCACGAGCAATGGCTGACCCAGAATTTCGATTGTCTGGAGATCCTGCTCGGATAAGTTCCAGGTTGCCGGCGAACGCTGACTAACGGCTCAGAATCGATCGAGTTGGAGGATAGTTCATGTTCAATGGTAAAATGAAAGCCCTGACCTTCAGTTATGATGACGGTGTAACCCAGGATCGCCGTTTGATCGATATATTCAACCGTTATGGACTGAAGGCAACCTTCAACCTGAATTCCGAATTGCTGGGTCTGTCCAATACACTGGTTCGCGAAGGCAAAGTCGTCAATCACACGAAGAACAGTCCCGGTGAAATCAAGGCTATCTACCGGGGGCACGAAGTCGCCGTGCATACGCTGACCCATCCGAACCTGACCCAGCTTGATGATGCCGAGATCGTCCGGCAAGTGGAGACGGACCGGCAGAATCTTGAATCTCTGGTCGATTACCGTATCGTCGGCATGGCTTACCCCTGCGGCGGGGTCAATAACAACGATCATGTCGCCGAAGTCATCCGCCGGTATACCCAAATCCGCTATGCTCGCACCCTGACATCCACCCACAGCTTCGACCGACAGGATAATCTCCTCCGCTTCAACCCGACTGTCTACCATCATCAGGAATGGGATCAGATGTTCCGGCTGGCGGAGGAGTTTATCTGCCTTCAGCCGGAACAGCCGCAGATTTTCTATATCTGGGGACATGCCTACGAATTTGACATTCAAGACACCTGGTCAGAATTTGAAACGTTCTGCCAATACGTCAGCAATCGGAATGACATCTTTTATGGCACGAACCAGGAGGTTCTCTGTTGATTCCGGCCTCAGGCCATCGGCAAACCAAGCAGGATCGTACGGGGGGAGCTGATTTTATCAAGACTAGAACCGCAAGGAAGATATTCTTATCGTATTTTTGTATCGTCGTATTCTTTCTCTTTGTCAATTACGGGTTCTTCACGATTCTGATCAGCCGGTTGGTTAACAACACCAACGAATCTTTGTCTTACCAGCTGGAGCGTGTCCAGCAACAGCTGCGTGACAAGTACGACGCATTCCGCAACAACAGTGTTCTGGTGATGACCAATCCCGAACTGGAGAAGCGGCGCATGTTGATCGACGAGATCAATATGAAAAAGGGCATCGATATCCTGGCGGATGTCTATAGCAACAGCCTGCTGTCGGGTATCCGGGATATATTCCTCTACTACGGCGAGCAAGCGGTTTATTCCAATTTCGGTTACAGCCGGCTGAAAACCTACCTGAGCGACCTGCCCCTGGAAAGCCAGACAGCCGCCGCCGGCATTTTAGGTTCATCAACGGAGGGTGTTTATTACTTTGGCAGCGATTACCTGCTTTTTCATTTCCCGCTTTGGCCTAATCCCGACGGCACGGTCACCTCAGTCAACTATACCTTGAACTTGAGCGGGTATGCGGTCGAGTTGACTTCGCTGCTGCAAAACGGCGACAGTTATCTGCGCATCATTTTCCCGGGTGAATGGACGGCTTGTTTCAGCGGCAGTACGCCGAACGGAATTTTATTCATCCGGGAGGATGCCCTGCCGGATACGCAGCAACTGGCAACCTGGACGACGCTTACTACCCAGTCGGACGAGTTGGACCTGCGTTTTCTGGTTTCCTGGAATCCCCGCGATATTTACTCGGATATCCGCACCTATCGGATGATCAGCCTGCTGACCATTTCTTTGCTGGTCATCCTGGCCGCCGTCATTTCTTATATATCCGGACGTTGGCAGTATAATCCAATCCGTAAACTGGCTGAAACGACGTCGCTGCTTCTGTCGCCGCGCAAGAAAGAGGCGCTCGCTGCCGAAGGAGACAATGAGTATGACTATATCCGGAATGGCCTCGCCTGGATGATGCTGGAAAACGACCGTCTTGGTTCGGAGATCGTCGAGCTGCAGACGATCATGCGTCATCAGGTTGCCTGTCGGCTCTTCCGGGGCATCTACAGCCGCAAAGAGGATACCCTGGCCATGTTGCGGCTTTGCGATATCGAGATGCATGAAAACTACTACTGTGTCGCCTGCATTGGCTGGTCGGACAGCACAGCCGAATTGACCGCCATCATTCAGCGGATCGAGCGCGAGTTCCCGGAAGCGCTGTGCGCGGATCTGTCCACCGACCTCGAAAAGATGGCCGGCTTTTTTATTCAGCTGCCCAGTGCGGACTGCCTGTGCCGCCGCCGGATGGAAATTGGCGGCAAGATCCGGCAGCTGGCCGGCGAATCCGGTCCGGACGTGGCGATCGGATTTAGCCAGGCGTATGAAAATGTGAACATGATTTCGTATGCTTGCCTGGAGGGTGCCATCATCATCCG
>JAEXPB010000489.1 GCA_023438965.1 Bacillota bacterium
CTGACTGATTTCGTCCTGGCCGCGCACCGGTAGCCGGACCTGCAGATGACCGGCCGCCAGCTCGCGCGCAGCACCGGTCACCGCCCGGATCGGACGCGAGAGGCGGCGGGAAAGCCAGATCGCCAGGCCTATGGAGAGGGCGACCAGGATCAGGGTGATCAGCCACAATTGCTGCCGCACCAATCGAGCCGCTTCATCAAGGTCTGCCAGCGAAAAGATGGCAAAAATATACAGGCCGGTATCAGTTTTCTGACCGAGCGCCACATAGCGGTTTGTCCCGCTCATGGCATTCAGGTAATGCGGCTGGCCGTCCGCCCCGTCCGGAACCAGACTCAGGATTGTTCGCTGCATCATGCCCTGCATGGGCAGCGAAGCCGAACGGTATTTGACCGTGCCGCTGCTGTCCACGACCAGCAGGCTCATGTTCAGCGATTCAGCCAGACCTGCATAGTCGGCCTCCGAGCTGCCGGAGAACTGGCCGACGGCGCTGTTGACGGCCGCAATCCGCTGGCGCTGGTAGATGTCCCGCATGAAGCCGGCCTGGATAATCCAGAGCACGCCGATCGTCAACAATGCCATGCTGATGAAAGCCAGGAACAATTTCATACCGATATGCTTCATTTGCAGCCTCCCAGGTCAAAGCGGTAACCGGTCCCCCAAACCGTCGCGATCAGGTTCCGGCAATTGCCGAGTTTGTCGCGCAGGCTGCGGACATGGGTGTCCACGGTCCGGGCATCGCCAAAATAATCATAGCCCCAGACATGATTGAGCAGTTGGTCGCGGGTGAATGCCCGTCCGGGCCGGGCGGCGAAAAAGGCCAGCAAGTCGTATTCCTTCGGGGTCAGAGCCAAGGTCTGGCCATCGAGCACGGCGGCATGGGCGGCCAGGTCGATTTTCAGGCTGCCGAAAACCAGCACGCCCGTATCCTGGCCCAGGGCGCCCGACCGTTTGAGCAGGGCCTTCATTCGCGCAACCAATTCCCGCGGACTGAAAGGCTTGCTGACATAATCGTCGACGCCCAGCTCGAACCCGAGCAGGCGGTCGTATTCCTCATCGCGGGCGGTCAGCAGGATCACCGGGACCTGGCTATCCTGGCGCAGCCGCTTCAAAGTCGCCCAGCCATCGAGCTTGGGCATCATGACATCGAGGACAACCAGGCCATAATCCGCCGCAGCGAATTTCTCCAGAGCTTCCTCCCCATTGCCGGCATCCGTGAACTGCCAGTTCTCGGTCTGGGCATATTCCCGGATTATCGAACGAATATGGGGGTCGTCGTCGACCAGCAGAATCTTGACCATGATTGGCGCACCTCCAGGTTCCGAAGCAGGCCGGATCAGCCGGCTGCCTGACTTTTATATTCGCGACACACATTCAGTTTTCAGCATACCGGCCAGATGTGTTGAAATCATGAAGACCGGTTCTTGGCCAGCGTTAGCAGGAGCCGCCTGGTAATAGTCATGACTGGCTTATCGATTAAATTATATCGGATCTTGGCTGTGTTTATACCCTTATATCTTCATTTATGGCCAAAATCCCTGCGTCGGAAGCAATCGGACGCTCCGGCTGGTCCATCTTGCCGACGCGAGGCAAATCTGCGTTTTTCCCTCACATTTTCCATACATTTGGGATTTATCATCAAGATACAGACACTGCCCAGGACAACGGGCAGGTCACAAAAACGAAAGGGTGATAATTATGAAAAAGAACAAACTGATTTTACTGGTCAGTATCGTCATGGTCCTGCTGGTTGGTGTGGCTTCGGTCGCGTATGCCGCAACCGAATATAAAACGCCAGCCGAGATCATCGCCGGCTTGACCGGGAAGACAGCTGACGAAGTGCTGGCTGGCCGGCAAGCGGGCAATTCCTTCGGCGAACAGGCCATCGCCGCCGGCAAGCTCGAGGAATTCCAGGCTGCCAAGCTTGAGAACTACAAACTGCGCCTCGACCAAGCTGTCGCGGATGGCAAGCTGACCCAGGAACAGGCCGACAAGCTGTATGAAGCCATGCAGACCCGCATCGCGGCCTGCGACGGCACCTGCACCAATGATGGCATCCGCCAGGGTATGGGCGCCGGATCCGGGAATGGCATCGGCGGCGGCATGATGCAGCGCAGCGGCAGCGGCAATGGCACAGGCTTCGGCGGCGGCATGCGCGGCATGCGCGGCAATGGCCTGAACTGCACGGGGACCACGGTCCAGTAACGAATCCCGTTTAATCAAGTCTTTGTACTGGCAGGAGGCCGACTTTCGAGTCGGCCTTTTTGCTGTAAAAAGACGAGACTCCAGTCGCCCGCTGCGCTACAATAGTCATAACAATGGAGGCAACAACATGGCAACGGAAAATCTTGTCGCGTCAATACTGGCCTTGCAAAGCATTATCGATCAATCAGAAAAAACCGTCTTTTTCGGCGGCGCCGGCGTGTCCACCGAAAGCGGCCTGCCGGATTTCCGCAGCGCGAACGGCGTCTATAGCCAGCAATACCGTTATCCGCCCGAAACCATGCTCAGCCGGGGATTTCTCTATAGCCATCCGGAAGAGTTTTATGCCTTTTACCGCACGCTGCTGGCCTGGCTGAGCGCCGAACCGAACGCCGCTCACCGCAAGCTGGCGGAAATGGAAGCCGCCGGCCGCCTGCAGGCGGTGATCACCCAGAACATCGATGGGCTGCACCAGCGGGCCGGCAGCCGGAAGGTCCTGGAATTGCATGGCAACTCCTACCGAAATTACTGCCTGGAATGCCGCAAGCCTTACGAATACACCCATCTTCTGGTTAGTACGGGGATCCCGCGCTGCAGCTGCGGCGGCATGATCCGGCCGGATGTCGTCCTGTACCAGGAGAACCTGGATCCGGCGGTCATGCGCGAGGCCGGCCGTCTGGTCGCCCAGGCGGACACCCTGATCATCGGCGGCACATCGCTGGTTGTCTATCCGGCGGCCGGCCTGGCCAACCGCTTCCATGGCCGGCATCTGGTGATCATCAACCAAAGCGGGAGTCAGCTCGACCATGACGCCAGCCTGGTCATCCATGGCCCGATCGGGGCCGTTATGGACCAATTGCGGGTATAAGCAGTCGCTTTAGCCGCCAATTCGTCAATTGTTTACAAAAATTTAAAAATTGACAACTCGGCACGACCGGTTTGCTGTAACAACGCCGGTCGTTTTTTCGTCTATATAGTATTGGGCCTGGCCAAGCTG
>JAEXPB010000497.1 GCA_023438965.1 Bacillota bacterium
GGTTGTCGGCGTCATTCTCGGTGCCATCGGTCAGTTGCGCTCGCTCGCCATCTACCTGCCGGTCCTGTTTAAGGAAGCCGACCTGAGCCGCCGGCTGGTTAACTATCTGAACGATCTCTCCACCCGCCTCGGCGGCGTTTTCCAGGCCGATTTCCTGCAATACCTCGAAGGCCAGCTGGCCAGCCTGCAGCAGCGTCTGGTCGAGGCCATGCCGGGCCTGGCTTCGGGTATTCTGAACAGCATCGGCAGCTTCGCCGGTTTTCTGCCGATCCTCCTGTTCATCATCATTGTGGTGATCATGTCCGGTTATTATTTCATCACCGACAGCCGCAGCATGTTCATGTTCCTGCGCCGCAACATCACCAGCAAGGGCTTCCGCGAAAAGACCATCCGCCTGGTCAACTCCCTGTCCACCACGCTGTTCCGGGTCATCGGCGGCTATCTGCTGCTCTTGATCGTCACGTTTATCGAAGCCCTGACCGGTTTGCTGATCCTCCGCATGCCTTATGCGGTGATTATCGCCCTGGTCGCCGCAGTCGTCGATTTCCTGCCGATCTTTGGCATCGGCGCGACCCTGGTTCCCGTTGCCGCCTATTTCTTCATTAATGGCAATATCTTCGGCGGATTGGGCACCCTGGTGCTGTTTGCGATCATGAGCATGGTCCGGCGGATCATCGAACCGCCGATCCTGGGCAATGCCATGAGCCTGCACCCGATGGCCACGCTGGCCGCAATGATCATCGGCATCGCCCTGTACGGGCTAACCGGCATTATAGTCGGACCCATCTTGCTGGTTATTGCGAAGGAAATCATGATTCTCTATGGTTTTGACAAGAAAATCCGCAGTCTGGTCGGTGATGTGCTGAACAAGGTCAGTTCCTGACTGGCCGCAAACAGTTCAGCGACTATGTGCCGGCACCGGGCCGGTCCTTGTCGCCCAGGCGGCGCAGAAAGGCGCCAGCCGGCAAGTTTTCCGCACCGGGTATCGGCAGATAATACAACATCTGCGGATGCGGTGTGCTGTCGATCGGACGCTGCCGGATATCCAGCAAGCCGCCAACCGTGACCAGCCGGTGCCGGCCTTTGGGCTGCACCAATTCCAGCAGCTCGCCGGCAGTGATCTTGTTGCGCTGTTCCACCAGCGCCAACCCGCTCTCCGGCAGCCAGGCCCGGACAATGCCGACAACCGCCGCCTCGCGGCGGTTGATGTCATCGAGGAATATTTTGGCGTCTTCCTGCGGCGATGCAAAATAGAAACCGGTGTCAAAGTCCCGGTGCACGGTCTTGCCCAGGTCGGCCAGCCAGGCCGGGTCGGTTATGTATCCGGCCGGATCGGTCCGGTAACGGTCGATAGCCTCCCGGTACGCCTTGACGACGGTAGCCACGTAGAAGGCGCTCTTGACCCGGCCTTCGATCTTCAGGCTGTCCAGGCCGGCGGTCAGCAGTTCCGGAATATGGCTGATCATGCACAAGTCGCGTGAACTGAAGAAATAGCTGCCGCGTCCGTCGCCGGTCACGGTCACGGGCAGCTCCGGGCGCTTCACCTCGGTCAGTTCGTACTGCCAGCGGCAGGGCTGGGTGCAGCGGCCCCGGTTGCTGTCACGGCCGGAAAAGAAATTGGACAGCAGGCAACGGCCCGAGTAGGCCATGCACATGGCGCCATGCACGAAGGCTTCCAGCTCCAGGGTATCCGGTACGCCGGCACGGATCAGGCGGATCTCGGCCAATGTCAGCTCGCGGGCCAGAACGATCCGGCTGGCGCCCTGCTCATGCCAGAAACGGCAAGCCTGTTCGTTGGTCACATTGGCCTGGGTGCTGATATGGATCTTCATCGTCGGGAATTCTTCGCGCACCAGGCTGAAAACACCCGGATCCGCGACAATCACGGCATCCGGTCCGGCGGCCAGCAGGTCGCGGACCGCTTGCCGCAGATGATGCAGATCACCGGGATGCGCGAAAATATTCAAGGTCAGATAGACACGGACCCCGCGTTCATGGGCATAGGCAACCGCCTCCCGCAATTCATCGGGCGTGAAATTGCCGCTATAGGCACGCAAGCTGAAATCCCGGCCACCCAGGTATACGGCGTCCGCGCCGTACTGGACGGCCAGGCGCAGTTTTTCGGGATCGCCGGCCGGTGCCAGCAGCTCAATCGGGCGCACGGCCGGGGGAACGGCCGGCAGCTCCGGACATGGTCCCGCAGACCGGCCGCTCTGGTCGGCTGTCATTTTTTTGCCGCTGCCGCTTGTTTGGCCAGCCTGGCGGCGTCAGCCTGGGCGGTGGCGATATTCTTCTCATGCTGCGCCTGGGTGGTCGCGAACAGGTTGCTGCCGTCCCCTTTGCCGGATGCGCAGAAATACAGGTTCTTGGTAGTCTCCGGCCAGAGCGCGGCCCGGATGGCATCCTCGCCGGGCGAACAGATCGGTCCCGGCGGCAACCCCTTCACATAGTAAGTATTATAGGGGTTGGCGGCAAATTGCTCGATCTGCTTGTCGGCCAGCCAAAGAGCGGTTTCCTGGCCGGACTCCTTGAGCAGGTAATTGACTGTCGCGCAAGACTGCAATAGTCCCAGGTAATCGGTTCGCTTCAGCCGGTTGTGGAAAACGCCGGACACGGAACGCATTTCCTCCACCAGCGAGCATTCGTTCTGGATGATTGAAGCGAGGGTGATCACCCGATCCATGGACATCCCGATTTTGGCGGCGCGGGCATAGTATTCTTCCACCAGCTTGTTCTCGGTATTGTTCAGGAATGTGCGGATGATGGTCTCCTCATCGGTATTCATGTCGAATTCGTAGGTGTCGGGGTACAGATAACCCTGGAGCAGCCAGTCGCGGCCGTCCCGCTTCTCAATGCCGGTGACGAAGTCATAGTCCAGGAAAATCTGCGGATTGCGGACCATGCTGTCCAATACAGCCTCGTCAAAGTTGACGCCGGCGGCGCGCAGCCTGGCTTTGACCTGCGAATAGGTCAGCCCTTCCGGGAAGGTGACCCGCACGGATTTCGGCTTCTGACTCAAGACATACATGATCTCGTCATAGCTCATGTCCGGGGAGACAAAATGGGTTCCGGCCATATACGAGCCGTCAAAACCGTTGAACTTGGACAGCAGCGTAAAGACGAACGTGTTTTCAATAATACCCTTGTCTTTGAGGATCTCGGCGATCTGCTGGGTATCGGCCGCCCGCGGGATGACCAGTTCGACGGCTCCCGGCTGGGTTTGCGGCGTGCTTGACCCGGTCGAGGTTGTCGGCGTGGTTTTAAACTGCGTCTCCAGTTTGGCAAAGCGGGCATTCTGCGACAGCACATAGGCAAAGCCAAAGTAAAAACCCACGGCCGAAAATCCGATCAACAGGAAGATGACCAGTACGGTGATCAGCGTGCGGGTTATTTTCTTGGGAATCATGGGCTATCCTCCCGTTCGGCGGCCGGCTGGCCGTCAGGTCTCGTTTTTGCGCGAACGTAATTTGGCGCGCATTTCGGAATCCAGGATCCGCTTGCGCAGGCGGATATTCTTGGGCGTCACCTCGATCAGCTCGTCGTCCGCGACAAATTCAAGGTGCTGCTCCAGACTCATGATGACCGGCGGAACCAGCCGCAGGGCGTCATCGGAGCCGGAGGCCCGCATGTTGGTCACATGCTTGCGTTTGCAGACATTGACGACAATGTCCTCGTTTTTGGGGTTGATGCCGACCACCATGCCCTCGTAAACCGGCGTGCCGGCGCCAATGAACAAACTGCCGCGCTCCTGGGCGTTGTACAGGCCGTAGGTGACCGCATCGCCGGATTCCCAGGCCACCAGCACGCCGTGGCCGCGGGTCTCGATTTCGCCCATCCAGGGCTCGAAGCCGATAATGACGCTGTTCATTATACCATTGCCCTTGGTGTCGGTCAAAAATTCAGTCCGGTAGCCAATCAGGCCGCGGGTCGGTATCTTGAATTCCATCCGCGTATAGCCTTTTTCCGGCGGCTGCATGTTGACCAGTTCAGCCCGCCGGCCGCCCAGCTTTTCAATGACCACGCCGACAAATTCCTCCGGCACATCGATCAGGACCATCTCGACCGGTTCGGTCTTGACGCCGTCGACTTCCTTGATGATGACCTTCGGCTTGGATACCTGGAATTCATAGCCTTCGCGGCGCATCGTTTCAATCAGGATCGACAGGTGCAGTTCGCCGCGGCCCTTGACAATGAAGGATTCGGTCGTGTCGGTTTCTTCCAGGCGCATCGAAACATTGG
>JAEXPB010000536.1 GCA_023438965.1 Bacillota bacterium
CACCTCCCCGTGCTCTGTAGTGTGCCTGTGGGACCACTCCAATGATAACACGCTTGGCACAACATTTTAATGCCTTTTTGTGCCTGAGCGAAGCGAAAGGAATGTTTATAAATATGCAAGTCTTTAAGGCCTATGTCAAAATTATCCGCAAAAATGCCGGCCAGCTGCTGATGTATGTTGGCATCGTCATTGCGCTGGCCGTCATGATGAACCAGTTCAATGCACAGAAACCGCAGACCGGCTTTACCGACACCAAAATCGCGCTGGCTTTTTTCAATGCCGACAGCAGGGACGCATCAGGCATAGCCGGCGGCCTGCAAGAATATCTGCAAAAATTCGTGAATTTCGTCGAGGTGGCCGATGAGCCGGACAAAATCCGCGATGCCCTGTTTTTCGGGGAGATCTCCTATGCCATTCACATACCCGCCGGATTCGCGGCCAGCTTTGCCAATGACGGCCAATTGCGGATCGGGCAACAGTCCGCGCCGGATTCCACCACCGCGGCCTATATGGACATGCTGATCAATAAATACCTGAATACGGCCCGGCTTTATCACCGCGGTTTGCCAGCGGCCTCCACAGATGAAATTGTCAGCCTGACCCTGACCAACCTGAAGCAGGAAATACCGGTGGCCATGACGGCAACGGAATCCTGGGTGGGTTCATACGCCAATGTGGTCTATTTTTATAATTATCTGGCGTATGCCCTGCTGGCTATGCTCATTCTGGGCATCACAACCTGCATGATGACCTTCAGCGGTCTTGATCTGAAACGACGGAACCTTTGCTCGCCGCTGACGCTGCGCAGCCTGAACCTGCAGATGATCGCCGGCGGCCTCCTGTTCAGCCTTTTTAGCTGGGGTTCCCTGGTGGCGGTGAGTCTGGCCATCTATGGCCGGACCTTGCTGACTCCGGCGGGATATTTCCTGATTCTCAATTCCTTGGTCTATATGTTGACCGGACTTGGCCTTAGCTACCTGGTCGGCAATCTGCTGAAGAGCCGGAACGCCCAAGCCGCCGTCGCCAATGTCCTGACCCTCGGCATGAGCTTTATTTCCGGCGTCTTCGTCCCCCAGGCCATCCTGGGTAAAACTGTCCTGGCGATTGCCCGGTTTACCCCGGCCTACTGGTTTGTCAAAGCCAATATCGCCATCGGCGCGCAAAGCGATTTCAGCGGCCGGGGCATGCAGGACATCACCTTCGCCATGCTGGTTCAACTGGTCTTCCTGGCTGGCTTCCTGGCTGCCGCCTGGCTGGTCATCCTGAGAAAGCGGCAAGCGGCGAACTGAACATGCACACGCTCGAGAGCGTGCTTTCTAGCAGCCTATTGCAATGTACCCATGATCGGCATATGACAAGTGCTGTAATTGATCTGTCGTTCGGCCAGAAATCCAAGTTCCTTGACACAGCGCATCTGTTCCGGATGGCCATCCTTCACGAATAAGAACCAGCCATCAACCGCTTGTGCGGCAATCCTCAGTTTGCCAAGCAGCGCGCCATAAATGGCAGTTTCAACTCGTTCGCTATGGAGAATGCGAAACCGCGCACGTTTCCCCCGCCGGTGATAGTCGTCCATGACCAGCGATGCAGCGGCGATCACGCGGCCATGATCCAATTACAGCCAGGTCAAGTCTGCGGCAGCGGGTGTCTGCGCAGGGAAGAGCGCGCTCACTTTGAATAGGGTGTTGTGTACAGATGGTTGACCTAGATATGGAAGCTTTAGTCCGATTTATTCCAAATTAGTACTTGAATTCGGTACGAATAGTCCGTATAATGGGAATAAATAAACATAATAAGGAATAATAAAGACAAAAACGAATCACAGAACAGGGGGATGAACACCATGGTTAAAAATCGGGGCAAGAATGAGGCAGCCACATCCATTTTCAAATCGCCGGAAGGCCGCCAGCGGATTCTGGATCAATATGCCAGAATGTTGTCCGACTTTGACTTTACATATCAGGAACGGTATATCAAAACCGCATACGGCTCAACCTATGTGATTGAGTCTGGACCGGCAGATAGACCGCCTCTGCTGCTCTTCCATGGGTCGACCAGCAACAGCGCGGCCTGGTTTGCCGACATGAAGCAATTGTCCGCGGATTATCACGTTATGGCGGTTGATCTGATCGGGGACGCCGGCCACAGCGCCGAGACCAGGCTGGATATGCATTCCAGTGCCTATGCCCAGTGGATCAAGGAGCTTTTAGCGGGGCTTGGCCTTGCCCAGGCATCGCTGATGGGCAATTCCCTGGGCGCCTGGATGTGCCTGAAATTTGCATCCGTCTACCCGGAAAAAGTGGACAAGGTTGTTCTGCTGGCTGCTTCCGGCATTGCGCCGGTCCGGCTTTCGTTCATTTTACGGGTCATCCTGTTCAGCTTGCGCGGCGGCAAAGGCGGCGAATCGATCACCAGGATGGTCTATGGCAAAGACCAGATCCCTCAGGCGGTTATTGATTACGTCCAGACCATTGCGGCAAATTACACGCCCTATACTGGAGAAGTGCCCGTCCTGCCGGATTCGGACATGGCACGGCTGACCATGCCGGTCCTGTATATCGCCGGTGAGGACGACCGGCTCACGAATGCTCCCCGCTGCGCCCGCCGGCTGAAAAAGCTGCTCCCGCAGCCGACAATCTATGTCCTGAAAAACACCGGGCACGTCATCTACAATGTTTTGGACAAGGTCATCCCTTTCCTCAAGGGGTGAGGGCAATCGGCCATCCAGGCTGCTTACCAGATATTGTTCATTATAGCCATTCCGGTAAAAAATGACCCGGTCCTGAGCAGGACCGGGTCATCTATCGCCGTGATAATATCCTGTTTGTCAGATGAATCAGATGTTATTGCGGTTTTTTCCCTTTCCGGTTCTTAGCAGCCGGGACTTCATTGCAACAGCCAATAATGCGGCAGCGAAAAGCAGATAGGCCAGGTTTGCGTGATCCTGTTCACCGGTCACCGGTATTTCGGCATCGGACAAGTAGGTGGTGACGGTCAAGGCCTGGCTTTCGGCAGACGCCAAGGCTGTCTCGGTTTCGGCGATCCGGATTGTGAAAGTGTACTCGGTTCCCGGCTGCAATCCTGTGAAAACGGGACTGGACTGCCAGGCGCCTGTGCCCAACCGATACTCAGCACCCGAAATCGACGCCAAGGTGATGCTGGTTGACGTTTTGCCAGCCATGGTTGGCGCTGACGGCGCCGCAGGGCTGGGCAATTTGCTGGTTGTAAGCACCGTGCTTGCACTGGCATCGGATGCCATTTGCGTGGCGGTTTCAGCCATCCGGGCATAGAATGTGTACGCTGTATTGGGAGAAAGACCGGTAAATTCAGGACTGGTTTGCCATGCGCCCGAGCCGATGCGGTATTCGGCGCCGGCAATCGTATTCAGTGTGACACTCGTCGCGGTTACACTGCCCGCAGCAGGCGCCGTCGGCGCTGCGGGTCCGGCCAGCTTGTCAGTCCGGACAACCGTACCTTCGCTGGCCGGGGATGCCAGCAGTGTCGATGTGGCGGCCATCCGGGCGTAGAATGTGTACTCTGTATTGGGCGAAAGACCCGTAAATACCGGACTGGCCTGCCAGTCACCCGTACCGACGCGGTATTCCGCACCGGTTATGGCATTCAAGGTGACACTGGTTGCAGTTTTGCTGCCGGCAACTGGCGCGGACGGCGCCGGCTGCTCAGTGCCGGAATAAGGTCGGGCAGGATAAAAAGTAGAGCTGTCGCCAACATAATAATACCATTTTGGCGTGGTAAATCCGGTTGCCCCGGGTTCATACAGCACCGTAAAATCAGGAGCACACAGATCAAACACGCTATATTCCATAAGCGGCGCGTTGCCCAGGAAATGCGCGGAAACCAGATTCGTGCATCCATTGAAAGCAACATACTTGATCGATGTAACTTTTTGGGGTATGTCGACGGTCGTCAGCCCGGTACAGCCTTGAAAAGCCCCCTGGCCTATCTGGGTGACGTTATCGGGAATTATAATCGAAGTCAAGCCGGTACATTCGAGAAAGGTATCCGTCTCGATGATGGTGATGGCATCCGGGATAACAATCGAGGTCAAGCCCGAACATTGATAGAATGCTGCAGCGCCTATGCTGTTCACAGTTGCCGGAATGGTCACGCTGGTCAATCCGTTACATTTCCTGAAGGCCTCAGGCCCGATTGTAGTGACGCCATCCGGAATGACAATCGAGGTCAACTTATAGCAATCGCCAATCGCCAGTCGGCCAAGCGTTTTTAATGTAGCCGGCAAAGCCAGGCTTTCGAGTTTCGGACAATAATAAATGGCATAATCCCCAATGCTGACCAGCGTATCCGGCAAGGTGATGCTGGTCAGGCTTGTGTCCCCGGAAAAGAGCCATTCGGACAGTTGGGTGATGCCATGCGGCAAGGTTATGGAAATCAATTTCGTGTCTCCGGTAAATGCGCCGGTGCCAATGGTCGCGACTGTGCTTGGAATGGTGATCGTGACCAATTCGGTCATGTTCTGAAACGCGTAATCGCCCAGCGTAGTCACGCCCTCTGGAATAGTCACATTGGCTAATGTGACGTTTCCATAAAATGCGTAGGCACCAATAGCCTTCACTGGGTAGGTGTCAAGCGTGCTTGGAATAGACAGGTTTGTTGCGGTACCGGTATATTTGGTGATGGTCGCCTCTCCCGCGGCGACGGTATAGGTGAAGTCTCCGGAAACGATATCTGCGGCCAGGGTTAATTGAGGAACCATCAGAATAAGCATGGAAATCATGATCATGACCATCAGCAGTTTTTGGACAGCGCTTTTCATACATTTACCTTCCTTCACAAATAAAATCCTGACACATAAAATAAACGAAAAGACTCACATTCGAAGGCATTGATATGAGGCAACCAGTTGAACGTATGAAAAAGGAATGAGCAAGCTCAGATGCCCGGATAAACGGCCGACATGACGCAAGCGAAGACCTGACTATCAAAATTATTATACTATATTAATGAGTATAAAAATAGTCATTTCAACATGTTATAATTTGATAAAAGTGACGTTGGCGGCTAATATAATCAATCGCTCGCTGCGATTTCGGTGTAGTTCATATTATTTTCCTTTCATGTAGGCCTCACCGCCGCAGGCGTAGCCAGTCTTATCGGTCATAACGCCCAAACGGTATACGTCAAAATGTTGTATAGTCGATTGATATTTTTCCTGTCTTGCAAATTGTCCGGCGGAATTGTAGAATAGAATCATTATCGGAATCGATTCCGATCAATGAATAACCCATCAGGTGAATGACATGCATACGACAATCAATGATATTGCCAGACTGGCTGGCGTATCCCGGACAACGGTGTCCCGGGTGCTGAACCATAAAACCGACATTAATGCGGACACCTTGAAGAGGATCCAGACGGTTATCGACACGCATGACTACCGGCCTAGCTCTCTGGCCAAGGCCGTGAAATTGAACTGCAGCAGCGCTGTCGGCGTTGTCATACCTTACTGCACGGATGATATCCTGTCCAACCTGTATTATCTCGAAATTCTGCGCGGTATTTCCTTTGAAGCCAGGAACCGCGGCTATTACATGCTGTTGATCTATAGCCGTCAAAGTGAAGACTTTTTTACTGCCTACAAAGAAAAAAGAGTCGACGGCCTGATCATCGTCAGTCCAAACAAAGACGACCGGGCGGTTTTCATGATGCTCGATGAACAGAAGATACCCTATGCAGCAACGGCCAAAACGCCTGAGCCCGGATCCCATCCATTCGTGGATGTCGATAATGAGCAGGGCATCCAGATGGCCGTGGAGCACCTGGCAGGGTTGGGTCATCAGAAAATCGCCTTTATCAATGTATCCAGTTTTCTGATGAGTTATGAAGACCGGTTATCGGGATATAAGAAAGCCCTGCTTGCTCATGGTCTGAACTGTCGGTCAGACTTTATCGCCGATGGCGATTCTTCGATCCAGGGTGGCTTCGCGGCAGCAGAGAAACTTGTCGGACTGGAGGATCGGCCGACAGCGTTTGTTTGCGGCAATGACATGATGGCCATAGGCGTCATCAGGTTCTTGAAAAGTAAACAATTTCGCATACCCGAAGACTTTGCCGTGATTGGTTATGATGACATACCCCTGGCCCAGGAATTGGATCCTCCCTTGACGACTATCCGGCAGCCAACCTTTGCCAAAGGGGTGCATGCCTGCCGTATGCTGATTGATGCGATTGCGGATCATGGCTGTGGCAGCGAAGTAATTTTGCCGGTCGAACTTGTCATCAGGGGGACGACGGCAGCTCTTTGATCAATGAGATGCACAATTGAGATGGATTATTCAGAAGGAGTATGCAGATGGAACAATTACCGATCATTGCTGGAAACAAGGACCTTCCGTTGATGCAGATGGCTGCCGCCTTTGACACAGAGTTCTGGAATGATTCCTGTTCGGTCGCCGAACTGTCCGATGCCATTTCCTACGGCGCTACCGGAGCAACCACCAATCCGGTGATTGTCGGCGAGGTGCTGCAAAAGGAATTTATGTATTGGCAACCGCGGATTATGGCCTTAATCGAAGAAATGGCTTGCGGTACCCAAGATGAGATTGCCTGGAAGATCATCGAGGACATGGCCGTTCAGGCCGCCGGGTTGCTGCTGCCGGTTTTTAACCGGGAAAATGGCCGCAAAGGCCGGCTATCGATCCAGACAAATCCAGTGAACTACCGTTGCTGCGAGAAAATGATCGATCAAGCGATTCATTTCCAGACCCTCGCGCCTAATATCCAGGTCAAGCTGCCGGCGACGCGATCCGGGATCCGCGCCATTGAGGAAGCAACCTATCTGGGGATCAACATCAACGCGACGGTCAGCTTTTCCGTATCTCAGGCGATTGCCGTGGCAGAAGCGGTGGAGAAAGGTCTGCAAAGGCGATTGGTTGAG
>JAEXPB010000547.1 GCA_023438965.1 Bacillota bacterium
CCGTAGCCCTGCACATTATTGCCGAAGCGCAGCAGGCCGGCGGTACTGCTGCTTTCATTGACGCTGAGCATGCCCTGGATCCCAACTATGCGGCGAAACTGGGCGTGGATATCGATAACCTGATCGTATCGCAGCCGGACACCGGTGAACAGGCACTGGAAATAACCGAGGCCCTGGTTCGCAGCGGTGCGATCGATGTCATCGTCGTGGACTCGGTTGCGGCGCTGGTGCCGAAAGCAGAAATTGACGGGGAGATGGGCGATGCGCATGTCGGCCTGCAGGCTCGACTGATGTCGCAGGCTTTGCGTAAACTGGCTGGCGTGATCAGCAAGTCCAGCACCGTAGCCATCTTTATCAACCAGTTGCGCGAGAAAGTGGGCATCATGTTCGGCAATCCGGAAACGACACCCGGCGGCCGCGCCTTGAAATTCTACGCCTCGGTTCGTCTGGACGTCCGTAAAACAGAGACCCTGCGCAACGGCACCGACATAGTCGGCAGCCGCACCAAAGTCAAGGTCGTTAAGAACAAGGTGGCGCCGCCGTTTAAAGAGGCGGAATTCGACATCATCTATGGAGAAGGCATTTCCAAGGAAGGCTGCATTCTTGACCTGGCAGTCAATATGGATCTGGTGGAGAAGAGCGGCGCCTGGTTTTCCTATAAAGGGCAGCGCATAGGCCAGGGGCGTGACAATGCCCGGATCTACCTGAAGAACAATATTGAGATCCGGAATGAGATTGACCAGAAGATCCGGGCTTCTTTCGGCAATAATCCGCCGACCGGCGCTGTATCTGAGGACGAAGGCAATGAAGAAGATATCCTCGGACTCAATCTCTGATTATCTGCCGCCGGAAGACAAGGCTCTGGCCGGACAGATCCAGGCTGGCCGGATTGCCATCATATCCTGGCTGGGCCTCGGTCGCCGGCCTTCCGGCCAGGTGGCCAATCGACTGCGTCAGCAAGGTTTTAGCGATACTGTTGTTACAGCCGTAATGGCTTCCTTGCGGGATGATGGCTATTTGGATGATGTAGCGATTGCCAAACGACTGGCTCGCCAGCACCAAGGCCGCCAGGCTGAATCGCGCGCTGCGTTAGACTTGCGCATGCAACGGCTGGGCTTGACCGCAGAGGCGATATCAGCGGCTCTTCCGGATGAAGCCGCTGATCTTAAGTCGGCCGTTGATTTACTCGGCAGCCGGTTTGGCTTCCGGATGGAGCAATTACGCCAACGACAGGATGCAGAAGCCAACGCTGCTGACCAGAAGCTGGAACAGGACACCAGACTTCTATGGCAGAAAGCCGGACGCTTTCTGGCTGGACGCGGCTATAGCCGGCTCATCATCAACCGGGCCTTAACAGAATTTCTGCCGGGCATTGACAGCGACAGCCTGGATCAGGCATGATAAGATCTGGTTTGTTGAAATGGCTATTCGATGAACAGTCACGCAACAGCCGGAAAGCGAGTGCCGAATTTGCAAATACCCGATTCCGCTTCTGAGAACAATGTGATCAGCGAGCCGTGTCGTCGATCCGTTTATCTGCTGTCGTTGGGTTGTGCCAAGAATCTGGTTGATGCTGAATGCATGAGCCAGATTCTGACAGAGCAAGGATACCGTATTGTCGATGATCCATCTCAAGCAGAAACCTTGATTGTCAACACCTGCGGTTTTATCGAAAGTGCCAAAAGGGAAGCCATTCAAGCGATCCTGCAGATGAGTGACTTGAAACAGCCGCGCGGAAAAGCTCGTTTCCTGGTGGTTACCGGATGCCTCGCCCAACGATATGCCGCCGACATTCGCCAGGATTTGCCGGAAGTGGATGCCATTCTGGGCACCGCTGAATATGACCGGATCGCCCTGACGATCGAAAAGCTTGATCAAGGCAGCGTATCGCCGGCGGATTTGACCTGCCATGCGCATCCCGGCAGCCTGGCCCATCTGGCTGTGTCACGCCAGCCTGCTAATGCAGGGCGATATGCCTATATCAAGGTAGCCGAAGGCTGTTCCAACTGCTGTTCTTACTGCGCCATACCGGGCATCCGCGGCCCGCTGCGTTCGCGACCGATGGAGGACATCCTTGCTGAAGCGGCGCGACTCAGCCAGGCTGGCCGCGACGAGTTGATCCTGATCGCCCAGGACACAACCCGTTACGGACTGGACCTTTATCAAGAAAGAATGCTGGTCCCGCTATTGAAAGCCATTTGCCGGCTGGATACGGTCCGTTTGGTTCGGATCCTCTATGTTTATGCCGACGGATTATCTGACGACCTGATTCGGCTAATGGCCGTTGAACCCAAAATCGCCCATTATCTGGATCTGCCAATCCAGCATGCCGCGGACAGCATCTTGCGTCGGATGAATCGTCGCGACACCCGCGAAGGCTTGCGCGCAACGGTCAATCGCTTGCGGACCGCCATGCCGGACATCATTCTGCGAACCACGGTCCTGGTCGGCTTTCCCGGTGAAACCGATGCGGAATTTGCTGAATTGCTGGATTTTCTGTCAGAAATTCAATTCGAGCGGCTGGGCTGCTTTGTCTTTTCACCGGAAGAAGGCACACCGGCGTACAAAATGAGGCCGCGCGTCCGAAAAGCTGTCGCCAGGCAACGCCAGGAGGCAGTCATGGCTCTGCAGAAACAAATATCCGCTGCGGCTAATCGGCGTCGCATCGGTCAAACCGTCCAGGTCACTCTTGAAAGTGTTGATGAGAGTGGTATATTTTACATAGGCCGCAGTTATGGTGAAGCTCCCGAAGTCGATCCGGACATCTATGTCGCCGGAACCACGGAGTATTTGTCCGTTGGCCAGACCTGTCCGGTTCGCCTGATAGATGCCGGGGACTACGATATGACTGGAGTGACTGCACTGTGAATCTGCCGAATAAATTGACCTTGGCGCGTATCCTGCTCGTTCCGTTGATCCTGGTTTTCATGCTGCCATTGCCGGACAGGCTTATATTTGCAGGTTGGAATTCTTTCATCAATCAGTTTGGTCAATTGATCGCTCTTTCCCTTTTTATCATCGCCTCGCTGACCGATCTATATGACGGCCGAATTGCCCGCAGCCGCAACCTGATTACCAACTTGGGCAAATTTCTCGACCCGATTGCCGACAAGATGCTGGTCATTTCGGTTTTAATCGCTCTGGTGCAACTAGGCAGAGTAAGCGCCCTGGTGGCTATTATCGTCACTATAAGAGAATTCATCGTGACTGGCATTCGTTTGGCGGCTTCGGACAAAGGGGTGGTCATAGCGGCCGGTCAGCTGGGCAAAGCCAAGACAGTGACCCAGATTGTCGCCATCTGCATCATTCTGGGTGAAAACACGCTTGCGCTGCTGTTCGGATGGCTTGTTCCGGCCAGCTGGATTATTATCCTTGGTGATGCGGCCATGGCCATTGCAGTCATCATGACCCTGGTTTCGGGGGCGGATTACCTGGTCAAGAACCTTTCTTACCTGAAAGAATGAATGAATGATTAATTTATTGCTCTTGCATCTTGACAAAGCCTTGATTATCAAATAAAACTATGTTATGTCTTGGCCAAGTAGGCCGAACATCCAACGTGCTTACATTACAGGAGGTAAACTGCATGTCAACGGATAGTATTTTTGAGAGTGTCCAGAACATTTTAGTCGAACAACTCGGAGTTGACGCCGACATCATCACCATGGAGTCCAATTTCATTGATGACCTCAACGCCGATTCGCTGGATATTGTTGAGCTGGTCATGGCAATGGAACAGGAATTCGGAATCTCGATTCCTGATGAGGAAGCCGAGCGCATCAAGACAGTCGGCGACGCAGTGGAATTCATCAAAGCCAGCACCTGATCTCCAAGCCCCGTCAGGGGCTTTTTTTTCGCCAGGGAGGCGTGGCCATGTCCGCTTTGCCGCTGGCCTTCCGTCAGCTTGAGAATCGCCTTGGTCATGTATTTCATGACCAGGCGCTGCTGAGGGAGGCTCTGACACATTCAACCTATGCTTACGAGCATCGCCCAGATGAACTGACCAGCAATGAACGGCTGGAGTTTCTGGGCGATGCTGTTCTGGATCTGGCGGTCGGTGACCGCTTGTTTGCCGATCCGGCCGGTTATGCCGAGGGCTACATGACCAAGATCCGCGCCATGGTGGTTTGTGAAAATACGCTCGCCAGTTTGGCCCGCCGGCTGGGGATCGGTGAATTGCTGTCTCTGGGCCGCGGTGAAGAGGCTACCGGCGGCCGGGAAAAGAACTCCAATTTGGCTAATGCCATGGAAGCTTTGTTTGGCGCCATTTATCTGGACGCCGGATTTGACAAGATCCGCCGGGTGATTCTGCAGCTGCTGGACCGGCCAATTCAAGAAGCTCTGGCCGGCTCGATCATCCATGATTACAAAAGCCGCCTGCTGGAATGGGCGCAAGGCATGCGCAGCGGCAGTTCCGTGCGTTTCCGGATTCTGGATGAACAGGGACCGGATCATGATCGCCATTTTACCGCCGGCGTCTTTCTGGATGACCAATTGATTGCCAGCGGCAGCGGCAACAGCAAAAAGGAAGCCGAACAGCAGGCTGCCCGCCTGGCACTCCTGGCCTTGCCGGGGACGGCTGGACCGGAAGGCAATCCGACTGACAATCTGCCGGCAAACCCCTGATTCTGACCATTCTGCTACGCTCCCGCGATGTGGTATAATAGAAGGAATTCTGGTCTGGAACCGGCTCCGCCGGGTCCGGCAGACGATATTAAGCACCGGGGGACGCTTCATGCATCTGAAGGCTCTGGAAATCCAAGGCTTTAAATCTTTTCCCGAACGAACCGTCATCGAATTCGATAAAGGCGTGACGGCCATTATCGGCCCTAACGGCAGCGGCAAATCCAATGTTACGGATGCCATCCGCTGGGTGCTTGGCGAGCAGAGCGTCCGGACCCTGCGCGGATCCCGCATGGAGGATGTCATTTTCACCGGCACCCAATCCCGACGACCGATGAGCTATGCGGAAGTCACCATGATCATCGATAACAGCGACGGAAAACTGCCGCTGGAGTATACCGAAGTTCAAGTAACCCGCCGTCTGTACCGTTCCGGCG
>JAEXPB010000516.1 GCA_023438965.1 Bacillota bacterium
GCCTTGAACCTGGCACGATTCAACGATACGGTTTCGACAGCCGAGTTATCCTATGTCCTTATGCCGGATGGCGGCTGGATCAGCTGGGGCAGCCAAAATTCCGACAGATTGATCCTGGCCGGATTGACGCAGACCATAACCGCCAGCGAAAAAACCTCCCCGCTGGTCACGCTTGAACGCCGGTCTGCCGACGGCAGACTGGTTTGGCGCCAGACCAGCCAGGATCCGCTTCTGAGCCAATTCCAACTGGGCATTGTCCAGAAAGGTTACGCTATCCAGACCTGTACGATCGAACAGGTCCTGCCGACCGCCGACTCCGGCTGTTACCTGATAATTTCCGATTATGCGGTGGTGTACCAGAACATGACCGCGGATTGGTCGATCCTGGCTTACTCCGGCAGCGCTTCGTCCGGCAGTATCAATAACCCGAAAATAACATCTTTCTTGCAGCCGGTGCGCATTGCCCGGCTGGATCCGGCCGGTAATCTGCTCTGGACCAGCAATCTGCCGGCCGGCGAGACCATGCTGGTATCTTTGCAGGCCGCAGTCGGCCGGGACGACATGCTGTATATCCTGGGCACACAAACTTGGCAAACGCCCGATCAAGTCCTGCCGAGCTATGCTGAATCCGATGACCGCAGCAGGCAAAAAGCCGGCATCTGGCAATCGCTCAGTCAGTATCGGGATGCTTATGCGCAAACATCCTTACTGACGGTGCGGCCGGACGGACAACTCGGCTGGCAGCAGACTTTTTTCAATACTGCCGGTTCCCATGGTCTGGATCTGCTGGTCGAACCCAAACTGATCACGATCTTGTCCTACAGCGGGGCGGGACAATCGGTGTTCTCCGATCAATCCCGACTGACCATCTGGCAACTGGAGCCTGGCGGCCGTCGCATAGCGCAGGGAGTCAATCCCAACAACCGTAATAATTATTTCCAAATCCAGCCGGGACAGATCAATGTGCCGGTCAAATCCGAGGAGTGATCAACCATGTGTTGCAAACAAACCAGTGATCCAATTGAAACAGTCCGTACGAATACCAGCTGTGCCGAGATTTCGTTTCGCCGTGCAACATTGCCCGATGCCAGCGGTATCCGGGAAATTCTCGGTTACTATATCCAGAATACCATGGCGACCTGGCGATATGAGGTAATGGCAATCGACGTGTTCGAAGGCTGGATCAGGAACCATCAACGGGCGGAACGGCCGTTCTGGGTGGCTGAGCAGACCGGCCGGATCATAGGCTACAGCTGCTTGTCGGATTTTCGCAATGGCGAAGGATATTGGCCATGTGCGGAAAATTCTGTCTATGTCCGGCCGGAATATGAAGGCTTGGGTGTGGGCGGCAAGCTGATGCGGCTGATTCTGGATGACGGACGCCTGGCGGGATTAAAAGCGGTCATCGCGGCGATTGACAGCGAGAATATCAACAGTATCAAGTTTCATCAGAAATTCGGTTTTCAAATATGCGGTGAGCTGAAAGACATTGGACAGAAAAAAGACACCTGGCGCAGCCTGACATTGATGCAAGTTGATCTGTCCAAATCTGGCGGTACCTGATCCAGACGGCAGGGCTTGGTCGGCTGGAGATCAGCCAAAAGTCCGGCAGGCGCCGGGAAACGCTTTTTCCTCTTCTCAATTAGTCAAAATTTTTATTTTGTCTAATAATAACGAAAATAAATTGGCCTCCTCTTTCGGCGGCCAATTTGGTCAGGACTTCTTGGTTGTTGCTGCCGGCGCGGCCGTCGTGGCAACAGTGCCGGCCGAACTTGCGGCTGGACTGGCTGAAGGCACCGCTACACTGCTGACGGCGGATGACGCAGTGGTCAGATGGCCCGACAAGTCATTGATATCGTCGACGCCGATGATCCGGTACCATTCGGACAAGTCGCGAAATGGATTATAAATATTGAACAGCAAAATCAACGCCAGAATGATGATGATGCCAATCAGAAGCCGGCGCAGCAAGCGTTGCTGCTGTTCGGATTGATGCTTGCGATTGACTTTGGCGACCGTCGTATAGCCTTTGAGCCGGTAGACCCGCTGGCGGCCATGCCGGCGAATCGGATGAACCCTTTTCCGCCGCAGCGCCTTGATCGGACGGGATAATGTACCCGGACTGCCGGCCAGGTCATCCGCATCGCCGGCGATATTGTTGGCTGAAGGGCTTTTTGTATTGTTCAGGCGTTTGATATTCCGCAGGACAGGCCGCAGAAAGGCTTTTATTCGATCGACAAACGGTTTTATCTTGGCGGTTGCCGGCTTGATCATGTCGGTGAGTATTCCCATGAAGTGCTGTCTCATCCTTTCGATGGAATAGTCACTAGTGATTATAGCTTAATCCACCGAATAATTCACGTCTTTTTCGCCGGCCCGTCTGTTGCAGAACGAACAAAAGTTTGACAATCGCGCAATGTTTTGTTAAGATAATGGCAGTAATCAAACGGAGGTATTGCCATGACGACTTACCGTTTCACCCGTTCGAACGTCAATGACACCGTCAATCAGATATATGATTTTATTGTGAACTACATCCGGGAGGAAGGTTTTCCGCCGGCCGTCCGGGATATTTGCTCCGGGGTTGGTATCCGCTCAACTTCGACAATACACGGACATTTGAAACGTCTGCAGCAGGATGGCCGGATCGAATACTCCACCGGTAAACGCCGGGCGATCACCATTCCGGAGTCGATTGGCGAAAAGGTCGTCAATCTGCCGGTAGTCGGACAGGTCACCGCTGGCGTCCCGATCCTGGCGACGCAGAATATTGAGCGCACATTGCCCTTCCCGGCTGACTTCTTCTCGGCCGACGGCGACGTTTTCGCCTTGAAAGTCCGCGGCAGCAGCATGATTGGCGCAGCCATACTGGACGGCGACTATGTCATCGTTCGCCGCCAGAATGCTGCTAATCTCGGAGATATCATCGTTGCGCTGGTTGAAGATGAGGCCACGGTAAAAACTTTAGCCAATATTGATGGCAAAGTCGTCCTCAAGCCCGAGAATCCGGCTTTCTCGCCGATTCCCTTCGATCGCGCGGACTGTCAGGTCTTAGGCAAAGTCTGCGGTGTATTCCGGGTAAACTTTTGACATCTCGTTACGATTGGATTCATTGAAAATATAGTTGACTTGTTGTTGAGGGTTGACGGCAACGATCGCACTTTTGTAGATCAGATGCTGTCGGCCCTCTTCTTCGAGGATGATCGACTGATTGTCAAATCCGATGATGTTCCCTTTTTTCAAGCTTTGATCAACCAATTGAATTGTAACCTGAACTTTTTCGCGTCGGCAATGGTTAAGAAAAACATCCTGGAGTTTCATATCATGGCTGTGGCTGTTTTCGTAACGGCTGTCACGTGGCTTAGAATGAAATGTCATGAAAATAACCTCCTGATTTAATGTTGCTATCAGCATATACGGTTATTTCATTAGATACAATCGGATATATGCGAAATATTACAATTCATCCAGTATTATTTTCAAATTCTGATCTCGATCGCTATTTATCAGCCAATTCAACTCGGGCATTTTCCGAAACCAGGTGAGTTGCCGTTTGGCATACCGCCGGGTTGCTTGCTGGATGGCGGCCAATGTGTTTTCACGGCTTGCTTCGCCGCGCAGGTAAGGCAGGATCTCCTTATACCCGATTGCTTGCAGGCACGGGCTGTCCAAGGGCACCTGGCGCTCGAGCAAGCGGCGGACTTCGTCAACCAGGCCGGCGTCGAACATTTTCTGCACCCGCTGGTTGATTCGTTCATACAGGATTGAACGGTCCGGACACAGGCAATATGCTTGATAGCGGAAATCCGGCCCGGCGAGACGGGACTCCCGATTGAGCTGCCCCATCGTCTTGCCGGTTTGCAAATTGACTTCAAGCGCGCGAATGATCCGTTTCTGATCGGCTGGCGCCAATCGGGCGGCGGCTTCCGGATCAAGCTGCTGCAGCCGCCGGTGAAGTTGAGCCAGTCCCTGGCTGGCGGCCTCGGCATTCAAGGATTCGCGCAAGCCATAATCCGTGGGCGTATCGGTAAAAACCAGGCCTTCCATCATGGCGCTGAGATATTGGCCGGTACCGCCGCAAAGGATCGGCCATTTGCCCCGTGCAAGGATATCACGGGCCGCCGCGGTGGCCGCAGCCTTGAAGTCGGCCACGCTGTAGCGGTCTCCTGGCTCCAGGATATCCAGCAGATGGTGCGGTACACGTTTTTGTTCTGCCGGGCTGGCTTTGGCGGTGCCAATATCCATGCCGCGGTAGATTTGCATCGAATCGGCAGATATGATTTCACCGCCGATCCGTTCAGCCAGACTCAGGGCGATATCGGTTTTACCGCTGGCGGTTGGACCGGTGATGACCAGAACCGGGTGCTCCGGCTGTTCCTGGCGAATAATCGGCTGACTGACCTGTGCCATATCCGGCTGTACCTCAGACGATCCGCTTGAATCGTTTTTCCAGCTCATACCGGGATAGACGGACAATGACCGGGCGGCCATGCGGACATTGGTAGGGATTGTCCAACTGGCGCAAATCGGCCAGCAGTTGGCTGATTTCTTGCGCCTGCAGCTGGTCGTGGGCTTTGACAGCCGCTTTGCAGGCCAGGCTGTAATAGAAATCGGCGATCTTCTCTTCGGTGTCCAACGGCTCGCTGACAATTGTTTCGAGTGCCAGGCGGAATGCGGCTTCCGGCAACAACCCGTGCCGGCCGGCATCCGGAATGGCGCGCAAGGCCACGGCTGCGTCACCGAAACGGTCATATGCAAAGCCCAGCTGCCGAAAGGCAGTTTCCTCGCGGTCCAGAACCAGCATTTCGCTGCGGCTGACTTCCAGGACCAGGGGGACCAGCAAGGGTTGGGAAAGCTGCTGGTCTTCCCTGCTTTGCCGGATCAGGGTCTCAAAAAGGATTTTTTCGTGCGCCGCATGCTGATCGACCAGCAGCAATTCCTGATTCATTTCCAGCAGCAGATAAGTCTGGAACAAGGTGCCGATCAACCGGCTCTCGGCCAACGCGTCGATTGGCAGCAATACCGGCTGAACCGGCAAACTCTGAGTCATCGGGCTTTGCGCCGGACACTGGCCGGTCAGGGCCTGTCCGGCGGCTGAGGCTGCCGGCTCAGACGGTGCCGGTTCAGCCCGGCCGGTCGCGGCAAGGCCGGGATTGCTATTATCCGGCTCGCCAAGCATCAGCGCGGCTGCGGCTGCCGTATCCGGTTCGGGATATCGGAAAACGGCTTCGGCCGGTGGCCGGGGTGCTACCGGCAAGGCAGTTGGGCCGGCCGGCGCAATGGCTGGCTCAGCGGTTGTCTGAACCGCATCCGGCCTGGCTTCTTCCTCGCTGTCTGCGATGCCCAGGCCGGACAGCAGGGCATTTTTCACGCCATGATATACCAGACGGAAGATCTCCTGGTCATTCCAGAAACGGACTTCCATTTTCTGGGGATGGACATTGACATCGACCAGCGTCGGCGGCACATCCACGAAAAGAATGGCAAAAGCATACTTGCCTTTCATCAGCAGCGTTTGATAAGCGTCGTCCAGCGCTGCGGTGACCGGCCGGGCCCGCACCAGGCGGCCGTTGACGAAAATGGTTTGCTGGTTCCGGCTGTTGCGGACCAGGTCCGGCCGGCCGACCAGGCCGGAGATCTTGAGCGGCGACTGCTGACCGGCCACCGTCAGGCAGGCCTGGGCGACCTGGCGGCCGTATATGGCATAAACGGTGCTCATCAAGTCATTGTTGCCCGGCGTGTGCAGAACTTCCTGCTGATTGCTGACCAGGCGGAACGAGACATCCGGCCGGGCCAGGGCCAGGCGCTCGAGCGCGTCCGTGACGGCTGCGGCTTCCGTGGCGTCCTTGCGCAGGAATTTGAACCGCGCCGGTACATTGTAGAACAAATTTTCGACCGTGATGATCGTGCCGGCCGGACCGCTCGCCGGACCGCTGTCCAATAGTTCACCGCCGGCGATTAGCAGCCAGATCCCCTCGGCGGAGTCCGGCTCGCGGGTTTCCAGCCGGACCCTGGCCACAGCGGCAATGCTGGCCAGCGCTTCGCCGCGGAATCCCATGGTTGCGATGGCGTCCAGGTCCTCGATCTGATTCAGCTTGCTGGTCGCATGACGGCCGAAAGCCAGAAAAGCATCGTCGCGGTCCATGCCGCAGCCATTGTCGGCGATCCGGATCAGTCCAATGCCGCCCTGGCGGATTTCGACTGCGATGACAGATGCGCCGGCATCGAGCGAGTTCTCAACCAATTCCTTGACGACGGAAGCCGGCCGCTCGACAACCTCGCCGGCGGCAATGCTGTTGGCGGTCTGCTGATCTAGTACATGGATCTTGCTCATCCGTTGTTCCTTCCTGTCTTCAACGCCTTCTGGTGCAGGTCATGCAGAATGTTCAAGGCGTCCAACGGCGTCAGCAGCTGAATGTCCAGCTCCTTGAGCCGGTCCAGGATGCCGTCGGTGTTCTTGAGGGCGATGCTGGAGGCAAACAGGTCCATCTGGCCGTCCATCGGCCGGGCATTGCGGCGGATCTTCATTTTCTGGCGGTCGACATTTTCCGACTCCAGCTGGATCAATATCTCGCGAGCCCGCTGGACGACCGGGTCAGGTACGCCGGCCAGGCGGGCCACTTCCACGCCATAGCTGTCGTCCGAGCCGCCGCGCATGATCTGGTGCAGGAAGGCGACTTCCCCATTCTCCTCCCGGACCTCGACATGGCAGTTGAAGACGCCGGGCAGCGCGGTTTCCAGATCGGTCAGCTCATGGTAATGGGTGGCGAACAGGGTCCGGCTGCCCAGATTCTGGCGGTCGGCGATGTACTCGATCACCGACCAGGCGATGGACAAGCCGTCATAGGTGCTGGTCCCGCGCCCGATCTCATCGAGGATCAGCAAGCTGCGCGGGGTCGCATGCTCCAGGATCTGGGCAACTTCGTTCATCTCGACCATGAAGGTCGACTGTCCGGAAGCCAGGTCGTCCGATGCGCCGACGCGGGTGAAGATCCGGTCAACCAGCCCGATCCGGGCGGATGCGGCCGGCACGTAACTGCCGATCTGGGCCAGAAGGACAATCTGGGCGGTTTGGCGCATATAGGTCGATTTACCGGCCATGTTGGGCCCGGTCAGGATCATGACCCGCTCGCCGGCCATGTCCATGCGCAGGTCATTGGGGACGAAGCGGCCGGGGCCAAGCACTTTCTCGACGACCGGGTGACGGCCGCCGGTGATTTGCAGGTGATCGGACAGATCAACCACCGGCCGGCAGTAATTCTCCCGTTCCGCCAATTCGGCCAGGCCAGCCAGAACATCCAGCGCCGCCAGGGCCAGCGCGGTCTGCTGCAGGCTGCGTGTCCGGGTGGCAACCCGGTCGCGGATCTCGCAAAACACTTCGTATTCCAAAGCAATCGCCTTTTGCTCGGCACCCAGGATGGTGTCCTCCATCTCTTTGAGTTCCTGGGTGATATAACGCTCGCCATTGGCCAGGGTTTGCTTGCGGGTATAATATTCGGGCACCTGGGTCAGATTGGCGCGGGTGACTTCCAGATAAAACCCGAAAACCCGGTTATAACCAACTTTCAAGTTACGGATGCCGGTCTTTTCCCGTTCACCGGCTTCCAGGGCCAGAATCCAGTTCTTGCCGTCGGTGGAGGCTAGGCGCAGACTGTCGACCGTCTCATTGTAACCGGCCTTGATCAGGTTGCCTTCCTTCAGGCCGGGGGCCGGCTCATCGAGAATGGCCGCTTCCAGGACGGCATGAAGGTCGGGCAGCGGATCGACCTGGGTTGCCAGCTCCTGCAGATAGGGATCCTGGATACCGGACAAGACCTGGCGGATGGCCGGCAGTTTGGCCAGCGAATGTTTCAGCGCGATCAGGTCGCGGGCGTTGACGGCAGCCAGCGCGATCTTGCCGGTCAGTCGCTCCAGGTCGTATAAGCCCTGGAGGCTTTCCCGCAGCTCCTGACGCAGCATGAATTGGTCTTTCAGGTCCTGGATTGCCGACTGGCGCTGACTGATGTCGTGGACGTTCAAAAGGGGCTGTTCGAGCCAGCGGCGCAGCAATCGACCGCCCATCGAGGTGGCGGTCTTGTCGATTGCCCACAGCAGACTGCCGTGCTTGTTCTTGTCGCGGATGGTTTCGGTGATCTCCAGGTTACGGCGGGCGGTGGGGTCGAGATTCATGAAATCCTGCAGCGAGTAGGTTTTGACCGGCTTCAAGTGGCCTGGCCGCATCCGCTGGGTCTCGGTCAGGTAAACCAGCAGTGCGGCAGCTGCATGGGCCCAGAGCGGCTGCTGCTCATCAGCCTGCGGCAGCAACTCGTGCACTGATTCAAGCGAGAAATCTTCATCAGGGCGTAAGGTCAGCACGATGTTATAACGATTGCGCAGAACCTCCCGCAGGTCATGCCGGAGGAAATCACGGTTGCACAGAAGTTCCGACGGGGCATAGCGAACAATCTCGTCGAGCAGTTTGGCGGCGGTGGCGCCGACGATCAGCGCAGTAGCTTCAAAGGAACCGGTTGTCAGATCGCAGGCTGCCAGACCGAAATAGCCGTTCAGGCAATACACCGCCAGGATATAATTGTTTCGCCGCTCATCGAGCATGGCCGGATCGGTGATCGTGCCGGGGGTGATCACCCGGGTCACTTCGCGCCGGACAATTCCCTTGGCCAGCGCCGGATCTTCAACTTGCTCGCAGATTGCAACCTTGTAGCCGCGGCCGATCAAGCGGCTGATATAGCTGTCAACCGCATGGTAAGGTACGCCGCACATCGGCGCGCGTTCAGACTGGCCGCAGTCGCGGCCGGTCAGGGTCAGCTCCAGTTCGCGCGAGGCGGTGACGGCATCCTCGAAGAACATTTCATAGAAGTCACCGAGCCGGAACATCAGGATGCAGTCCGGCCAGAGCTTTTTCTGATCCAGGTACTGCTGCATCATCGGTGTGATTTTCTCCGGATCGAGGGTCTCGCTGGTCAGGCTCATGGCAATAGCTTCTCCATCTCCCCTTCAATCGAGAAGGTCTTGGCCCGGGTCAGACGCACCATGGCCAGACAGCCTTCCAGCGCATCGCCATCCGGTTGGCCGTCCGGCCGGCAAAGCGCCGGCGGCAGTTGGATCGACGCGGGTACCGTGAAGTTGATCAGGCGGTTGCCGGCGGTCCGGCCAGTGAAAATGCGATCAGACGTATCACTGGCGCCCTCGATCAGGACTTCGGCGACCTGGCCGATGACCCGCTGATTGGATGCCAGGCTGTGGCTGTTTTGCAGGTCGACCAGCCGGGCGAACCGTTCGCGGACCACCCCGGCCGGTATTTGCTCCGGCATGGTCGCCGCCGGCGTGCCGGTCCGGCGCGAGAATTGGAACGTAAAGGCACTGTCAAATCGGACGGCGTCCATCAAGTCGAGGGTAGCGGAAAAATCCGCTTCCGTTTCCCCCGGAAAGCCGACAATCAGGTCAGTCGAGATTGTCAAGCCGGGAATCAGCGCCCGGGCCTGGCGGACGATCTCCAGGTAACGATCGCGCGTATAGTGCCGGTTCATCTGCTTCAGGATCCGGTCACTGCCCGATTGCAGCGGCAAGTGCAGATGCGGCTCGATGACCGGATTGGCTGCCATGACCTGCAGGAGCTCACTGGAGATGTCTTTCGGATGCGAAGTCATGAACCGGATGCGCCGCAAACCGCCAATGCGGGCGGCGGCAGCGAGTAAACCCGCGAAGTCGGCCGGTTCTCCGGCTTTCGGCTTGTTTGGCGTGCCGCGCAGATCCTGGCCGTACGAATTGACATTCTGGCCCAGGAGCAAGATCTCCTTGTATCCTTCCGCCGCCAGCTGGGTAAGTTCCGCCAGAATGTCGGCGGCCAGCCGGCTCCGTTCGCGTCCGCGTGTGTAGGGCACGATGCAATAGGTGCAGAAATTGTTGCAGCCGAACATGATCGAACACAATGCCCGGAAGCGCCGGACCCGATGAATGGGCAGACCCTCGGTAATCATATCC
>JAEXPB010000043.1 GCA_023438965.1 Bacillota bacterium
ACCTGGCGCTGCTGATTGCGCTCGAGCGGCTGGTCGACCGACGCCGGGAACCGGTTCCGGAAACGGAAGCGAAGGCGGTGTTGCCGTCCCGGAAGATCCGGTTCGTCTTTCGCCGCGAATACCGTTACTATTATCTGCTGGCCATTGTCTTCGGGGTACAGAAGCAAATCATGTTTGTTTACGGCCCCTGGGTCTTGATCGAACTGCTGGATAAGAAGGCCGACACACTGGCCCTGCTGGGCATGTTCGCCGCTTTTTGCGGCATCTTCTTCATCCCGGCGCTGGGGCGCTGGCTGGATCGTTTCGGCATCCAGAAGCTCCTTTATGCCGATGCCCTCTCTTTTATCGGTGTTTACCTGGCCTATGGTCTGCTGAGCGCCGGATTTTCGTCCGGTTTCCTGCCCCGGGCCGGTTTGCCGGTTATTCTGGCTTTCATTCTGTTTGTTGTCGACCGCATGTCGATGCAGATGGGCATGGTCCGCTCCCTATACTTGCGGGCGATCGCCCTTTCGCCCGATGACATCGCGCCGACCCTGACGTTGGGCCAAAGCATGGACCATGTGGTCTCGATCATCTGCGCGACGCTGGGCGGCGTGATCTGGGGCGCCTGGGGGCCTCAGTACATCTTTTTCCTGGCGGCGGCGTTGTCGCTGATCAACTATTTCGTGGCGACCAGAGCCAAAATCGCCAAGCCTGGAACCGCGGATGTCAGCCGGGCCTAGCGGCCGCGCTCAACAGCATACGGCCAGGACAGGATGCCGCCAAGATCATAAATGGTCTGATAACCCATGCGGGCCAGCATGGATGCAGCCTGCGAACTGCGGGCGCCGCTGCGGCAATAGACGATCAGCGGAGCGTTGAAATCGGCCGGCAATTCCCGGCGGCGGGCAGCCAGCTCCTGCAGCGGCAGCAAACGGCTGCCGGGAATATGCCCCTCATGGTATTCGTCCGGTGTCCGGACATCCAGCAGCAGCGGCGGCTGGCTCTCGGCCAGCTTGGCCTTGGCCTGGGCCGGGCTGATTGGCTGGATCGGCGACTGGCTGTTGGATTTACGGAAAAAGTCGGCAAATGGTGCGCTCATGGCGATCACTCCTGTCTGATGGTTTCTGGCTGCATTGTAGCAGGTGCAGTGGCGGCTTTCTGTGACAGGATTACACAGCGATCTGCGGACAGGGCTGACAAGAACGCCTGGATGGCGTACAATAGAACGTAATCCATGCGGTTCACTTGAAAGGAGACTATCCCATGATTATTGACCATATCCGCAATGCCGCAAAATACGACGGTTTGAACCCGCGCATCAAGGCCGCCCTGGCCTGGCTGGCGACGACGGACCTGGCGGCGCTGGCTCCCGGCCGTTACGAGCTGGATGGCAGCAACCTGTACGTCCTGATGCAGGGCTATGACTCGAAAGATCCCGCCCAGGGCAAGTGGGAGGCTCACCGCCGCTACATCGACATCCAATATGTCGTTTCCGGCACCGAACAGATGGGCTATGCGGAGATCAGCACGCTGCAGGCCGACGAGTACAATGCCGAAAAGGACTTCCTTTTCCTGCAGGGTCAGGGCAGCATGCTGACCTGCCGTCCGGGCACCTTTGTCATTTTCTATCCGCAGGACGCTCACATGCCATCCCTCGCCATCGACCAGCCCCAGCCGGTTTTCAAGGCGGTCGTCAAGGTTCTGGCCGACTGATAGACTCACGTTCCTGGTTCCCGAATTTCCTTGCCCGTCGTTGCCGGTTACCAGCCGTCGCGACGGGCATTTTTTACGTCCAAACCCCGATTGATTTATTCGCGGGCCGATTGTGCAAAAATCAAGGCTTAATGACTAAAGATCCCCGGCCGGGTCTGCGCTATATTGAGGATAAAATGCCAGTCCATGATTAGGGGAGGAAAACCCGCATGCCGGATACTATCCAGGTCTCCACACCCAGCCGACTTTGCCTGTTCGGCGAACATCAAGACTATCTGGGACTCGAAGTGATCGCCGCCGCGATCGACCTGCGTTTCTACGCTGCCCTGACCTGCCGCCCGGACCGCCTGATCCGGATCGCCATTCGTGAGTGCCGCTGCGACCGGTTGGATTCGACGAACGAGCAGCAGTTGTATGAGCATACAGTGATTGACTTGTCCCGGCCGATTGTGTACGAAAATTCGCGCGATTATCTGAAAAGCTCGGTTCGCGTCCTGCAGAAGTTCGGCTGTGAACTGACCGGCTTCGATATCCGCCTGGATTCAGAGATCCCGATCGGCAAGGGCATGTGCTCGTCCAGCACCATGATTGTTGTGCTGATCAAGGCGCTCCTGGAAGGAACAGGCCATCCGGCCAAGGACCAGCCGCGGCAAATCGCCGAGCTGGCCTTCCAGGCTGAAGTGGCCGAGTTCAACGAACCTGGCGGGCGAATGGACCATTATACCTCGGCGCTGGGCGGCCTGGTTCATCTGGATTTCGGCGGCGATTTCAGCATTAGCCAGTTGGATGCCCGGCTCAATGGCTGCTTCCTGCTGTTTGATTCACTGGAGCAAAAAGATACCACCCGCGTGCTGGCGGCGTCCAAAATTCCGGCCCAGGCCGCTCTGGCCGCTCTGGCACCCTGGGGGATCACCAGTGTGCGCGACTTTCTGACCGATCCCGATCGTCTGTCACTGCTCAAACACCTCGAGGAAGTGCCGCGTCGGAAACTGCAGGCCAATATCGAGAACAGCCGTCTGCTGCAGCTGGGGCTCCGGGAGCTGACCCGGAATCCGGTCGACGATTGCCGGCTGGGACAGCTGCTCACGAGCCATCACGCTCAATTGCGCGACGGCCTGGGCATCTCAACGCCGACCATCGAGCGGATCCTGGACACCGCACTGGCGGCCGGTGCGTATGGCGGCAAGATCAACGGCTCCGGCGGCGGCGGCTGCTGCTTTGTCTACGCCCGACCGGAGAATGCCGCCGGTATATTGGCGGCGGTTGGCCGCCTCGGCTATCCGGGCCGGCAGCTGCGGCTGGATACCGGCGTTCGGCGGGATGATGCAAAGGAGGCGCGCGTATGATTCGATTTGGAACTGGCGGCTGGAGAGCCATCATCGGCGATGATTTCACCAAGGCCAATGTCCGTCTGCTTTGCCAGGGGCTGGCCGATCTGATGCGGCAGGAACAGGTGACCGGGCCCGGCCTGATCATCGGCTATGACCGTCGTTTCCTGTCCCGCGAGTCGGCGGAGTGGGCGGCGGAGGTCCTGACCGGCAACGGCATCATCTGCCGGCTGATCGACAAGGAAGCACCCACGCCGTTGATCATGTTCACCGTCAAGCAATACCAGACCGCCTACGGCCTGGCCATCACAGCCAGCCACAACCCAGCGATCTACAACGGCATCAAGCTGTTCACCGCCGGCGGCCGCGATGCCGATGCCGAAGTGACTAAAAGGCTTGAAAACTTCATCGATGCCGTCGAACCGTCCGCTGTCCGCAGCCTGCCGCTGGCTGACGCTGTCCAGGCAGGCCTTTTGGTCCGGTTCAATCCAGTCAATGCCTACCTCGACACGATTATTCATGCCGTGGATATGGCGGCAATCCGCAACAGCAACATGAAAATCGCTCTCGACCCCATGTACGGCGTCTCGCGTACCAGTCTGCAGACCATCCTGATGACGGCGCGCTGCGAGGTGGAGGTCATCCATGAACGGCGGGATACGCTGTTCGGCGGCCGGCTGCCGTCGCCCAATGTCGAGACCCTCGGCACGCTGATGCAATTCGTGCAGGAGCACCACTGCGACCTGGGAATTGCAACCGACGGCGACGCCGACCGGTTGGGCATCATCGACGACCAGGGGAATTTTCTGCATCCCAACCAGATCCTGGTCCTGCTTTATCACTATCTGCTGGCCCGCAAAGGCTGGCACGGCCCCTGTGTCCGCAATCTGGCGACGACCTGCCTGCTCGACCGGGTAGCCCGCAAGTTCGGCGAAACCTGCTATTAGGTACCAGTCGGATTCAAGCATATTTCGGCTAAAATGCAGGAAACCGATGCGATCATCGGCGGCGAATCATCCGGTGGCTTGACGGTGCGCGGGCATATTCCCGGCAAGGACGGCATCTATGCCGCCGCTCTGCTGGTTGAAATGCTGGCCGTGACCGGCCGCAGCCTCTCGGCGCTGTACAAGGATATCACCGACGAATTCGGCAGCATGCAGATGACGGAATACGGCTTCCGCTTTACCGAAGCCAGGAAGCAGGAGATCCTGCAAAAGCTGATGATTGACCATGAATTGCCGGGATTCAGCCTGCCGGTTGACCATGTCAGCTGGCTGGACGGCTGCAAGGTCTATTTCCAGAACGAAGGCTGGATCATCGCCCGTTTCTCGGGCACCGAACCCTTGCTGCGCATTTTCTGCGAAATGCCCGATCTGCGCCAGGCTGAAATGATCAGCTGGCAGCTGGCTGATTTCCTCGACCTGCACGAATAGGATGGCCGGAGCCCGAAGAGAGGAAAGGAAGATCGGATGAATTCACGTGATCGCTTGTTGAATTGCCTGCGTCATGAACCGGTCGACCGTGTGCCGATATCGACTTACGAACTGGTCGGCTGGAACCCTGCAGCCTGGGAGAACAAGGACCCGTCGTACCGCCGCCTGATGGACACTATCCGGGAATCGACCGACTGCGTCTACATGGACAACCCCGACTTCATCAACGGTCCGGAGCCGGAATTGACGACCGCGGAATGGGACGAAGGAGCGAGCCATTTCGTGCGCCGGACCTGGCACGCTCCGCAGGGCGACCTGACCACGCTGCAGCGGACGGATGCGGGCATGCACACGACCTGGACCCTTCGCCACCTGCTGGATGACATCGAGGACATCGATATCTACCTGTCCCTGCCCGAGCGGCCGCGCCAGCTGGACATGAGCCGTTTCAACGCCGCTCGGGGGCAGCTGGGCGACAAAGGCCTGATGATGATTTCGCTGGGCGATCCGATCTGCGCGGCAGCAGAGCTGTTCGAGATGGGCACCTTCCTGACCCATGCCATCACCGAGACGACGAAGATCAAGTCGTTCCTCGACATCCTGCATGAACGGCAGATGCGCGACTTGCGGCAGATCCTCCGGCATGACGTCCGCGACGTCATTTTCCGCATCTGCGGCCCGGAATACGCCACGCCGCCCTATCTGCCGCCGAACCTGTTCCCCGACCTGGTCACCTGCTACCTGCAGCCGATCTGCCGGGAGATCCGGGCGGCGGGCGGCATCCCGCGGATCCACGCGCACGGCCGGATCGGTCAGATCATCGATCAGTTGGCGCTGACCGAAGCTATGGCTATTGATCCGATCGAACCGCCGCCCGACGGCGACATCGACCTGGCTGCCGTCAAACTTCAATATGGCCGGCAATTCTGCCTGTTCGGCAACATTGAGCTGCGGGAGCTGGAATTTGCCGACCGCAGCCGGATCGACCGGCTGGTCCGGCAGGCGATGGACGATGCCAAGGCCGGCGGCGGCTTTGTCCTGATGCCGACCGCCGCGCCGATCAACAGCCCGCTGGCGGCCCGGACGGAAGAGAACTACCGGCAACTGATCGAAAGCGCCCTGGCGTATGGACAATATTAGCACGAACATAATTAGCAAGAACAAATTGTTATGACGGAGGTTAGCATGAACGCTCAGAATCAGATCAGAATTGGTTTTATCGGCCTTGGCGGCCGCGGACAGGGTGTCCTGTCCATTCTGCTCGACATGCCGGATGTCGCAGTGACTGCTGTTTGCGATCTTTATGCCGACCGCACCGAGGCGGGCGCCCGGCAGGTGACTGCTTCCGGCCGTCCGATGCCGTTCCGGACCCAGGACTTCCGCGAGGTGCTCGCCCGGACGGATGTCGACTGCGTGATCACGCCATCGTCGTGGACCTCGCACACAACGATCATGCTGGCTGCGATGCAAGCCGGCAAGCCGGTGGCGACAGAGGTCGGCGGCGCGCCGACATTAGAGGAGTGCTGGGATCTGGTGCGCACGGCCAAAGCGACCGGAACGCCATGCATGATGCTGGAAAACTGCTGCTATGGACGTGAGGAAATGGCTTTGCTCAACATGAACCGCCAGGGACTGTTCGGCGAGTTGATCCATTGCCAGGGCGGCTACGAGCACGACTTGCGGTCGGAAGTAGCTCGCGGACTGGAGAACCGGCATTATCGCTTCCGCAATTACCAGCACCGCAACGGCGACATCTACCCAACGCATGCCCTGGGCCCGATCGCCAAAATCCTGCAGATCAACCGCGGCAACCGCTTCATCAGCCTGGCATCTTTCGCCACCAAGACGCGCGGCATCCGCGAATGGGCAGCCGCCAACCTGACGCCCGACCACCCGGCCAATCAGACGACCTTCGCCCAGGCCGATGTCGTGACGACCATACTGACCTGCGCCCGCGGCGAGACGGTCGTCCTGACCCACGATACCTCGCTGCCGCGGCCCTATTCGCGCGGCGGCCGTATCCAGGGCACCCGCGGCATCTGGATGGAGGACAAGGACGCCATTTACCTGGAAGGGCGCAGCCCGCTCGATCAGTGGGAATCTTTCCGCCAGTACCTGGATGAATATGACCACCCGCTGTGGCGCAAGGAGGATGTGACCAATTTCCATGTCGGCCACGGCGGCATGGACTATCTGATCCTGCGCGCTTTCATCGAGCCGCTGCAGGCCGGTCTCCGGCAGCTGCCGATCGATGTTTACGACACGGCGACCTGGATGGCCGTCACCGCTTTGTCCGAGCAATCGGTCGCCCTGGGCGGCCACACGCTGCCATTCCCTGATTTCACCGCCGGCGGCTGGATCGGTCGGCCGGCCGCGCCGGAACACCGCTACACGCTGGACTGAGAGGAGTATGTCATGAAAACACTGGCTTTAATCGGCGCCGGCAGCCGCGGCATGCGCGCATATGGCGCTGCCATCCTGAAAGAGTCCGGCCGCGCGCGTTTTGTCGCGGTAGCGGAGCCGGACGATTACCGGCGGGAGCTTTTCGCCCGCCAGCACCAGATCCCGGCTGAGCGTTGCTTCCGGTCCGATGCCGAATTGCTGGCCCAAGGTCGTCTGGCGGATGCGATCCTGATCTGCCATCAGGATCGCCAGCATTTTGCGGCCACCCGCCAGGCTCTGGCGTTGGGCTATCACATCCTGCTCGAGAAACCGATGTCCAGCCTGGCCGGCGAATGCCTGGAGCTGGGCCGGCTGGCTGACCGGCACCCGGAGCAGCTGTTCATGATCTGCCATGTCCTGCGTTACTCGCCGCTGTTCAGCACGATCAAGCGACTGTTGGACGAGGGCCGGATCGGCCGCCTGCTGGCGATCCAGCACAGCGAGAATATCGGCTATTACCATTTCGCCCACAGCTTCGTACGCGGCAATTGGCGCAACAGCACCGAGTCGAGCCCGCTGGTCCTGGCCAAAAGCTGCCATGACATGGATATCCTGCTCTGGCTGGCTGGCAG
>JAEXPB010000077.1 GCA_023438965.1 Bacillota bacterium
GGAGATGATGATATCGCCCAGGCTGGCGAAACTGGCGGTGACACCGCCGGTCGTCGGATCGGTCATAACCGAAATGTACAGCAGTCCGGCTGACTGGAACCGGCCGACGGCTGCGGAGGTTTTGGCCATCTGCATCAGGGAGACGATGCCTTCCTGCATGCGCGCGCCGCCGGCCGCGGCAAAGGTGATCACCGGCAGCCGCAGGGCCATGGCTCGCTCAAACAGTCGGGTGATCCGCTCGCCGACGACCGAACCCATCGAACCCATCATGAAGCGGCCGTCCATGATCGCCAGGGCGCAGGCGCGGCCGTTGACGGCAGCCTGGCCGGTGATCACGGCGTCGTCCAGGCCGGTTTGCTGCCTCAGTTGGCTGGTTTTTTCCGGATAGCCGGCGAAGGCGATCGGATTCTCGCTGCGCATGCCGCCGTCCCATTCGGCAAAAGAGCCGGGATCGGCGATCTGGGCCAGGCGGGCCTGGCTGTCCAGCCGGTAATGGTGGCCGCAGAGCGAGCAGACGCTGTGCGCTTTGGCGAAATCCTCCCGGAACATGACGCCGTTGCAGGTCGGGCATTTGATCCAGAGGTCATCCGGAATCGGCGTCTTATAGGCGTAAACTTTACTGTCCGTTCCGGTGGCGGCACCGGCGCCGGCCTCAGTCGGCAAGCCTTTCTGCCCGGTGACGTCCAGGTCCTGTTCGCGCTGGGAATCGGCCTCGAGCCGTTCCCGCATCTGGCGGAGAACATCCACGACCATGGTTTATTGCTCCTTTCGGTAAGGATTCAGCTGACCCAGCAGGCTCTCGGTTTTCAGGCCGAGATAGCCGATGTTGTAATTGCCGGCGATGAAATCCGGGTCGCGCAGAATGGCCAGGTGGAAATCGATGTTGGTCTCGACGCCGCTGATCATGAACTCGGTCAGCGCCCGCCGCATGCGGGCGATCGCTTGCCGTCGGTCGGGCGCGTGGACAATCAGCTTGGCCAGCAGCGAATCATAATAGGGCGGCACGGTGTAGCCTTGGTAAATGGCGCTGTCCACCCGGATTCCCGGGCCGCCGGGCACATACAGGCTGCTGATCGTGCCGGGGCAGGGACGGAAGCCATGGGCCGGATCCTCGGCATTGATGCGGCATTCGATGGAATGGCCCTTGAAGTGGATGTTGCTCTGGTGGATCTTCAACGGCAGACCGGCCGCCGCCTTGATCTGCTCGCGGATCAGGTTGACGCCGGTGACTGCTTCGGTCACCGGATGCTCGACCTGGATCCGCGTGTTCATTTCCATGAAATAGAAATTCCGGTCGGCGTCGACCAGGAATTCGATCGTGCCGACGCCGACGTAATGGACATGCTGGGCCAGCAGGACCGCCGCCTTGCCCATCCGCTCGCGCAGATCGTCGGTGGCGAAGGGCGAGGCGGCTTCCTCCAGGATCTTCTGGTTGCGGCGCTGGATCGAGCAGTCGCGTTCGCCGAGGTGGATCACCCGGCCGTATTTGTCGGCCAGCAGCTGGATCTCGATATGCCGGGGTTCGCGGACGAAACGCTCGAGATAGACCCGGTCGTCGCCGAAGCAGGCCAGCGCTTCGGCCTTGGCGGTCTGGTAGGCGCCGGGCAGCTCGTCGTGGGTCAGGGCGATGCGCATGCCCCGGCCGCCGCCGCCGGATGACGCCTTGACCATGACCGGGTAGCCGATCTCTTCCGCCGCTTTCAAGGCGTCGGACAAGTTCTCGACAATGCCGGCGGTGCCCGGAATGACCGGCACGCCGGCCTCGATCGCCGTTCGGCGCGCAGTCGCCTTGTCACCCATCAGCTCGATCACCCGGTCGGGCGGGCCGATGAAATTGATATGGCACTTCTCGCACATGCGGGCGAAAGCGGCATTTTCCGACAGGAAGCCGAAGCCCGGGTGGATCGCCTCGGCGCCGGTGATCGTGCAGGCGGTCAGGATCGCCTGCGCATTGAGATAGCTGTCGCGCGCCGCCGCCGGCCCGATGCACAGGCAGTCGTCGGCCAGCTGGGCGTGCAGGGCGGTTTTGTCCGCTTCCGAGCAGACCGCGACGGTCTTGATGCCCAGCTCGCGGCAGGCCCGGATGATGGTGACGGCAATTTCGCCGCGGTTGGCAATCAGGATTTTCTTGAACATGCTTAGCCTCCGATGGCGCAGATGATCTCCGCGCCGGCCGCCAGTTCGTCGCCGACCAGGGCCTTGCCGGTGGCGAAGCCGATGCCGCTGCGCATCTTGGTAACGGTCACTTCCAGGCGCAGCGTGTCGCCCGGCACAACCTTGCGCTTGAACCGGACCTTGTCCATGCCGCCGAAAAAGCCCAGCTTGCCGCGGTATTCCGGGCGGCTGAGGATCAGCACCGCCATGGCCTGGGCCATCGCCTCGATGATCAGGACGCCCGGCATGACCGGGAACTGCGGGAAATGGCCGCGGAAGAAGTCTTCCTCGCCAGTCACATATTTATAAGCGACGATGGTGTCGTCGGTCATCGACTCCACCGCGTTGACCAGCAGGAACGGGTCGCGATGCGGGATGACGGCCTGGATGGCTTCCTGGTCCAGCAGCATGTCAATTTCCCCCGATCCGCATCAGCGGCTGGCCGAATTCGACCCGCTGGCCATTTTGGGCCATGATTTCCAGGACAACGCCGTCCCAGGCGCTGGTGACTTCGTTCATCAGCTTCATCGCCTCGATGATGCACAGCGGCGAACCCACTTCGACCGCCGCGCCGCGGCTGACGAAGGGATCGCTGTCCGGCGACGGCGCGGCGTAGAAAATGCCGACGACCGGCGACGTCACGATGTGGCCGGACTTCTCGGCTGCCGTTGCATCAGCCGGCTCAGCGGCCGCTGCCGCTCCGGCGACCGGCCCAGCGGCTGCCGGCAGGGCGGCGGCGCGGGCCTGGTAATATTCGGCCGGCTGGCTGCCAGCCTCGGCTGCCGTGACGGCGGCGCTGCGCTC
>JAEXPB010000083.1 GCA_023438965.1 Bacillota bacterium
AATTGAATGCCGTCCATTCTGCAGTCACTCCTCAGAATTATTCCGCATGGGTGCGGTCGGGATTTCAAAGGATGGCGACCGGCCAGCCCATGATGTCGCCGAAGACCTTCAGCACGCCGATATCCGCGCCATAACACAGGCAGCTGTGGTGGGTGCCGCCGAGGCGGCTATACTGCTGCAGGAAATCCGCCAGCGGCAGCTGCGGCTGCAGCCAGCCGCGGACACTCATCTGGAAACGGTCGCTGTCGGCGGGTTCGATGATTTCGCACGGGGCGAGGATCAGCCGGAAGGTGTCATCCCGGCCGGGCGCCAGGTTGACGAGAATAGCCCGGCCGCCCTGGTAGAAGCCGGTAATGCCCGCGACAACACCCTGGTTATGGCCCGGCAGGTAAGGTACGGTCTTCTGGACCAGCCGGCCCTGGCGGATGATCCGGCGATTGACTTCGCCCATATGGCTCATGAAGACGGTGCCGCCCTGCCAGTCGGGGCAGAACATCTCGGTAAAGGTTGAATCCGGATAAACCGTCAGGAGAGCAGCGGTCAAGGCGGCCGTCAGCACGTCCCCTTCGCCGGCGTAGCCGATGCCTTGCGCCATCATTTCGCAGGCGGTTACAAAAGGAACGGCCGGTAACCCGAGATCCCGGTTGAAGTCCAGGAAGTTAAAGGAAAAAGCATTCAATCGGGCTTGTTTAATCCATTCGGCGATCGCCAGCGTCGTCCGCGTCGCGTTGGGGAGGATTTCCGACGCCAGGTCATCGCCTGGCAGATAGTGCTGCAGCAGGTTGGCCGTTTGTTCGCCGAGTTGCTCTGGTCCGATGGAAAGGCACAATTCGCCGGCAGTTGCCTGATCCAGCCGGACAACCTGTATGCCGGTCAGCTTTTCCAGCTGGTCAAACGGCAGGGCGAAATCCCCCATGTTGGTAAAAGGGTCGCCAATCAGGCCGACCCGGCTGCGCCGGAAGCTGCCGGCGATCCGGGCGGCCTGGATATCCCGCGCCGTGCGGGCCAGGACATCGCTGCGCTCGCAATGGCCGGCTTCAACCTGATAGGATTTGCCCAGGCGCTGCAAGACACAGCACAGATCCTGCAAGCCATGGATACCATGGCAGCGCATGATCATCGCCGGGTCCGCCTGCGGTCCGAAATCGTAGCATTCGGTGGTGTCCAGCATGATCAGCGGGAGACTTGTCCCGGCTAGTACAGCGGCTGACTCCAGCGAAGGGTGGTAAGCCAGGAATAGCACGACGATTGCGCTGACCCCCTGTTCCTCGAAGCGGCGGACCGCCTGCCTGGTCTGGGCTTCATACAGGCAGACCGGAGCGGTCAGCAAGTCAATCCCCAGCTCAAAGAACCGCCGGGTGATATCCCGGATATACGGCTGGTAAGAATCTTTATCGGCCGGATCGTGCTGGTCGTAGAGTCCGGCAAAGAGCGGCAGCAAACCGGCTTGAATCAGGTTGGTCATCGTGCTTCATCCTTTCGTCTGTGCGGTGTTGATCAGATGGCAGAGTTGAGGGACATGGCGGCATAGATCCGGCTGGCGTCCCGATCCGGTTCGAGCCGGCGCCGGGTGAAATTCATCTGCCGGCCGGCATCCTGCTCGTTCTGATACAGCCCGACGCCGATGCCGGCCAGCATGGCCGCGCCGATGGCGCCGGCCTGGGCGCCGTTGACGATGGTCAGTGGCCGTTCCAGAACATCGGCGACGATCTGGGGCCACGGATCGGCCTCCGCCGCACCGCCGACCATTGTCAGCTGCGTCACCGGGAAGCCATCCGCGGCCAATTGCCCGATCATGCCGCGGACAGCCAGGGCCGTCCCTTCCATTATAGCGCGGGCGATATCCGCCGGAGCGCAACCGCTCAACTTTGCTGTGGCGGCTTCTGCCGCTTCAGCCGCCTGCCGGGGATCAATGCGCAGACCATGCGCGCCCGGCGGCGACAGGCGGGCCAGGGCGTCAAACGTCTGAAAGCGATTGGTCGCCGGGGATATATAGCGTTGAATCAGACAGTCGATCGGCTGGGCAATGGCCGGCAGGGAAGCCATCGCACCCCAGGGGCCAACCGGCCGCAGGAAAGGATCTCCGAGCAGCTTGGCCTTCACGATGGCCTGGCGGTCGGCAGCCGGCAAGAAACAGACCCAGGACGTGCCGCAGGACAGCAGTGCCTGTCCGGTCGCCAGAACGCCGGTGCCGCGGGCGGCGCACGGGTGGTCGAAAGCGCCCAGCACGACCGGCGTGCCCGTCGCCAGGCCAGTCTCGCCGGCCGCCTGGCCGGTCAGCGTGCCGAGAACCGAGCCAGTCGGCCGGATCGGCGGCAATTTCCAGACCGGGATCGCCAGGCGATCCAAAAAGGGCTGGTGCCAGCTCGCCGCGGCCTGGTCCTGCAGATAGAAGGTCGTGGCTGTCGAAGGATCAATACCCCACTGCCCGGTCAGGCGATAATTGAGATAGTCTGTGCTCAGGACAATGTGGCGGGCAGCCTGGAATTCGCGCGGTTGATACCGCGCCAGCCAGCTCAGGTGGGCGAGCGGGAATTGGCTGAGCAGCGGCCAGCCGACAATCGACTGGACCTCGTCCGCACCAAAATCATGGAGCAGGGTCATGATT
>JAEXPB010000094.1 GCA_023438965.1 Bacillota bacterium
ACGCTGTTCTGCTCCCAGGGCGCGGTCAAGGGCATGAAGGCCAGCCGGGAAGGCCGGATCATCAACTTCTCGTCCAAGTCTGGCAAGACCGGATCGGCGCTGATGGCCCATTATTCGGCCGCCAAGGGCGCGATCATCGCCCTGACCCATGCCCTGGCTTTCGAGCTGGCGTCCAGCAATATCCAGGTCAACTGCCTCTGCCCGGGCATCACGGATGCTTCCGGCGTCTGGGCCGCGGTCAGCGACGGCTATATCCACAACCTGAACATGCCGCGCGAGGAAGTGGTGAAGAAATTCACAGCCAAGATTCCGCTCGGTCGGCTGACCAACATCGAAGATGTCGTGGAACTGGTTTACTTCTTAGCGACCAAGGGCGACTACATGACCGGCCAAGCCCTGAACATCACCGGCGGCCGCGAAATGCACTGAACGAAAGGGGAATCCATGAGCAAGATCATCGGCAACAGCGTCAATTATTATGCCCCGGGTGACGTCCGGATTGAGGATGTCACTGCCGTCCCGGCGATCCGGACCGGCGAAGTGTTGGTCAAGATCGAGGCCTGTGCGATCTGTGGCACGGATATCAAAAGCTTCGTCAGCGGCAATCCGCGCATCATCCCGCCGCAGACCATGGGTCACGAGTTGAGCGGCACCATCGTCCAAATCGGGAATGGCGTTGAGCAATACCAGGTCGGCCAGCGGGTGACGATGGCCACAACTGTCGGCTGCGGCGAATGCCTCTACTGCCGGCAGGGGCGGACCAATCTCTGCCGCCAGGCCAAGGCCCTCGGCTTTGCCTATCCCGGGGCCATGGCCCCGTATGCGGTCATTCCGGCGGAAGCCGTCCGCCAGGGCCATCTGGTCGATGTCGGCGATCTCGATCCGACGATCGCCGCCTTGAGCGAGCCGATGTCCTGCGCCATGAACGATCTGAACCGTGTGCCCGAGCCGGTACATTCCGTGCTGATCCTTGGTCTCGGCCCGCTGGGGATGCTGCATGCGGTCTGCGCCCGCGAGAAAGGCATCGAGAAGATCGTCTGCGTGGAATTCCCCGGCAAACGGTTTGACATGGCCAGCAGACTTGGGTTTACCGCGGTTTTGACCCCGGAGGAGATCGATATCCGGTACCGCGACCTGACGGATGGCGAGGGCTTTGACCTGGTTGTCATCACCGCGCCGAGTAATGCCGTGCAGAGCAAGGCCCTGACTTATGCGCGCAAAGGCGGCTATGTCTCCTATTTCGCCAGCTTGCCGGTTGGCAGCGAGATCCTGCTGATGAACAGCCGTACCATTCATTACAATGAACTGGTGCTGTATGGTACGTCGGATTCGACGGTAAAGCATGTCCAGGACGCGGTTGAGCTTCTGCGGCGCAATCCGGAGAGCTTCCGGCCGCTGATCACCCATGTGCTGCCGATGGCCGATTTCCATCGGGCGATGGCGGAGATCAAGGCCGGCAATGCGGTCAAGGTCGTCCTGGTGCCTTGAGCGTCGGCGACAAAGGAGGAATCAGCTTGAAAATTGTTGGCATCGGCGACCTGTTTATCCCAGCCGCCTGCATCCTGAAAGGCTTTGCGCCCTGGCGCGGCTTGGGCGCCGAACTGACCGCCATCGACTGGCAGCTGCCCGGATTTGAGGCGCTGCAGGAGATCAACCACCAGATCGAACGCGGCGGCAGCGAGGTCTGCGAACCGCCGGCGGAGATCCTGGCGGCATGCCAGGATGCGGACATGATCATTACGGAGTTCTGCCCGATTACCCGCCATTTGATCGACAGCTGCCCGCGTTTGAAACTCATCGGCGTTCTGCGCGCCGGCTGCGAGAATATCAATGTCCGGTATGCGACCGAAAAGGGGATCGCCGTCTTCAACACCCCGGGCCGCAACGCCGACTCGGTGGCCGATTTCACGGTCGGCCTGCTGATCAGCGAATCCCGGAACATCGCCCGCGGCCACGCCGGATTGAAGCGGGGCGAGTGGATCCGCGAATATCCGAACCAGGCCTATATCCCGGAATTGCCGGGCAAAACCGTCGGCATTATCGGTCTGGGCGAGATCGGCCGGAAAGTGGCACGCCGTCTCGCCGGCTTCGATGTCCGCCTGCTGGGCTACGACCCTTATGTCAGTCAATCGCCGGAAGGACTGCAATTGGTGGATCTGCCGACCTTGATGGCCGAGTCGGATTTCGTGACCATCCATGTCCGCCTGACCGCGGAGACGGAAAATCTGATCAGCCGCGATCTGATCAGCCGGATGAAATCGACAGCCTACCTGATCAACACCTCCCGGTCGGCCCTGGTGGATGAGCAGGCCCTGGCGGATGCCCTGCGCGAGCGGCGGATTGCCGGCGCCGGCCTGGACGTCTTCAATGTTGAACCACCCGGGAAAGATTATCCGCTGGTTGTCCTGGATAATGTGACCATCACCCCGCACATGGCCGGCGGCTCGAGCGACGCCTTCCTGAACTCACCGGGCAAGCTGGCCGCCGAACTTCTGAAACTGCGCCAGAACCAGCCCTCCCGCTGGCTGGTCAACAAAAATGCCGGCAGCCTGTCCTGGGATTGGCTGGCCTGAGAAAGAGGTTAACATGGCGATCGATTATGCCAACCTGGCCGCTTACTGCGACCACACGGTCCTGAAACCAGACACAACCGAACCGACCATTGAGAAATTCTGCCGGGAAGCCATCGAATGGGGCTTCGCCTCCGTCTGCGTCAACCCGGTCCACGTTCGCCTGGTGGCCCGCCTTCTGCAGGGCACACCGGTCAAGACCTGCACGGTGATCGGATTTCCCTTGGGCGCGACGACGTCCCTGGTCAAGGCTTTCGAAACGCGCGACGCGATAGCCAATGGCGCCCAGGAAGTGGACATGGTCATCAATGTCGGCGCGCTCAAGGAAGGCCGCACGCAACTGGTGGGCGACGATATCCGCAGCGTCGTCCAGGCCGCTGCCGGTCAGGCCAGGGTCAAGGTGATCATCGAGACCTGCCTGCTGACCGATGAAGAAAAAGTAACCGCCTGCCAGCTGGCGAAAGAGGCCGGCGCGGATTTTGTCAAGACATCGACCGGCATGAGCACCGGTGGCGCGACCATGGCGGACATCGCGCTGATGCGGCGGACCGTAGGGCCGGACATGGGCGTCAAGGCCTCGACCGGCATCAACAACCGGGAAATCGCCATCGCGATGATCGAAGCCGGCGCGACCCGGCTGGGCACCAGCAAAGGCATCCTGATTCAGACTGGCGGCTAGAAGGCGATGAACGAGTGCCTGCTGAGCATCGATAATGGGCTGACGGCCGTCAAGGCCGTGCTGTTTGCGCTGGATGGCCGGGAAATCCACGCTGTGTCGGCGCCGACGCCGCTGCAGACCGGGCATGGGCTTTCGGAAGTCGACCTGGCCGGATTGTGGCAGCTGACCGCCGGTCTGATCCGGTCGGTCATCCGGACCGCGGGGATCGATCCGGCAGCAATCATCGGTGTTGGCAACAGCGGCCACGGCGGCGGTTTGTATCTCGTTGACAGCCGGCGGCAGCCGGTCCGCCCGGCCATCACATCCATGGACGCCCGCGCCTTGCCGCTGCTGGCGGCCTGGCGCGCCGAAGGAATCGGCAGCGGCGACATCCTGCACCAGGAGCTCTGGGGCGGCCAAGCCATCCCCCTGCTGGCCTGGCTGCGGCAGTATGAACCGGAAAGCTTGCAGCGGACAGCCTGGATCTTGTCAGCCAAAGACTGGATCATCGAGTGCCTGACCGGACAACCCGGCCTGGAAGCGTCCGACGCCAGCAACAGCGGCCTGATCAACCCGCGCACCCGGCAAGTTGCCGCCGACCTGCTGGCCCATTTCGGCCTGGCGGACTGTACGGGCAAAATCCCGCCGATCCGGTCCAGTACCGGCCTGGCTGGCCGGATCACACCGGAAGCGGCCCGGGCCACCGGGCTGGCCGCCGGCACGCCGGTCGCCGGCGGCGCTTTCGACTGCGCCGCCTGCGCCCTGGGCAGCGGGATCATCCGCCGCAACGGCTATAGCCTGATCGCCGGCACCTGGAATATCAACGGCAGCATCGATCCGTTCCTGCACCCGATGGCGGGAGCGACCAAATGCTCGTTATTTCCGGATGGCCGGCACTATTTCTATGTCGAATCCAGCGCAACTTCGGCGGTTAACCTGGAGTGGTTCATCCGCGGCGTGCTGCGGCAAACCAATGCCGATGCGTCGGACGACCGGCAGCTCTACACTCGGATCAATGCGCTGGTTGCCGCAGTGCGGCCGGAGGAGAACGACCTGGTTTATCTGCCTTTCCTGTATCCTGCCGGTTTGGTCAACCATCTGCCTGGCGCCGGCTGGCTCAACCTGCGCCCGGAACACACGCTGCAGCATCTGCTGGCTGCCGTCTATGAAGGCGTGGCCTTTGCCCACCGCCTGCACCTGGAACGGCTGCGGACGGCCGGGATCAGCCGCGCTGCGGCGGTCCTGACCGGCGGCGCATCCAACAGCGAAGTCTGGTGCCGGATCTTTGCCAATATCCTGGACCTGCCGGTCGAGACCGTCGAATCCGCACAGACCGGCGCGCTGGGCGCGGCGATGTGCGCAGCAGTGGCCACCGGCCGCTGTGCGGACCTCGACTCGGCCACCCGCCAGATGGTGCGGCAGCGGGCCGAGTACCAGCCGGAACCGGCTATGCGGCCGGTTTATGAGCGCAAATATCAAGTATTCCAGCGGATCATCCGCCAGCTCGATCAACCAATTTACGAACAGGAAGTGATTGTGTGAATTTCAATCTCCAGAACAAGGTCATCATCGTCACCGGCGGTGCCAGCGGCCTGGGTGCCGCGATCAGCGAAACGCTCGCGGCGGAAGGCGCCCATGTTATCGTCAATTATATCGTGGACGAAGAGAAAACCCTGGAATTCGTCCGGCGCCTGAACAAGACCTGCCCGGCCAGCTGTACGGCCATGTATGGCAACATCACCGTGGCGGCGGACATTGACCAGATCATCAGCAAGGCGACCGAGCTTTACGGCGGGGTGGACATGCTGGTCAACAACGCCGGCATCTGGCCGACTTCCTTTGTCAAGGACATGTCGGATGAAGAATGGCAGAAAACCATCCAGATCAACCTGACCGGCCCGTTCATGTTCAGCAAGCGCGTCGTCCAGCATCTGATCGCCCGCCAAAGCAAAGGCAAGATCATCAATATCGTCTCCCAGGCCGCCTTCCACGGTTCAACCAGCGGGCATGCCCATTATGCCGCCTCCAAGGGCGGCCTGGTGAGCTTCACCGTTTCGCTGGCCCGGGAAGTTGCCAGGTACGGCATCAATGTCACCGCCGTCGCGCCCGGCATGATGCGGACCCCAATGAATACCCGGGACCTTGGCGAACGGGAAGAAGACTACCTGAAGCGGATCCCGCTCGGCCGCATCGCCGACCCGGTGGAAGTCGCCTACACGGTGGCCTTCCTGGCCTCGGACAAGGCCGATTACATCACCGGCGCCACGATTGACGTGTCCGGCGGCATGCTGATGCGCTGAACGGTGCCGGCATGATATAATTCAATTTATTCGTCGTCCGCTTCAGCCTGGGCGACGATTCGGCAGAGGTGACGCATGGACAGCAAATTTGAAACCACCCTGATGGTCAAGGTCGCGGATATGTATTATCTGCGCGGCTTGAAGCAGGAAGAGATCGCCCGGGAATTGAACATCGCCCGGTCGACGATTTCGGTTATCCTGAACGCCGCCCGGGAAGCCGGGATCGTCGAGATCCGGATCCGCGACCCGCAATTGAATCATGATGCCCTGTCCGGCCAGATCCAGGCCCTGTTCCGCCTGCCGTGCTGCCTGGTCGTCCCGACCGGCCAGCAGAACTCCGCCAACCAACGCAAAATGATCGCCCAACGGGCGATGCAATACTTTAATACGGTTGCGGCCGACGGCATGACCATCGGCATGGCCTGGGGCCGGACC
>JAEXPB010000149.1 GCA_023438965.1 Bacillota bacterium
TCGGCACTAGACGAACGCACCGAACACCTGATTGGCCAGATCCAGTCCGATGGCCGTCAACCGGATGCCGGATTCATTCGCCTCCAGCAAGCCGCGTCTGGTCAGGTCGCCGATCTGGCCGCTAAACCGGTCGCGCAGGTCGCTGCCAAACCGTTCGGCAAAGTCGGCATAACGTACGCCCTCCAGCAGCCGCAAACCCAGCAGCAGCATCTCCTTCTCCGCTTCCTTCCGGTCGACGATCTCCTCGATCCGGCCGGCCGGACCGGGCTGGCTGGCCGCGCTGCCGGGGCCGTATTGCTCCAGGTAGGCCGGCAGGTCATCCGGATTGGCGCGGCGGACGCCCTGCAGGTAACTGCGGGCAGCGGCGCCGAAACCGTAATACGGCAGGCCGGCCCAATAAACCAGGTTGTGCCGGCAGCGCTGGCCCGGCCGGGCGGCATTGCTGATTTCATAATGCTCGAAGCCGGCTTGGCGCAACGTGCCGCGAATCAGGTCATACTGCGCCCGTTCCGCATCGTCGTCCGGCAGATGCCCGGGATTGGCTTCGCACCAGGCCTGAAGCGGTGTGCCTTCTTCCAGGGTCAGCGAATAGAAAGACACATGGTTCACCGGCAGGCTGAGCACCAGCCGGAGCGTTTGCGCAATATCATCCAGCGTCTGGTCCGGCAGTCCGAACATCAGGTCGGCGTTAATTGAGGCAAATCCGGCCTGGGCGGCCATTTGCACGCTGGCTTGGAAATCCTCCGGGCCATGGATGCGTCCCAGGCGCGCCAGCAGCGCCGGCTGGCTGGCCTGCAGGCCGAAGCTGATGCGGTTGAAGCCGCCCCGGCGGAGCGTGGCCAGCCCGGCGGCGCTTACCGTTCCCGGATTGGCTTCGAGCGTGAACTCGCCGTCCGGTGCCAGGCCAAAGCCCTGATCAAGCGCTTGCAGAATACCGGTCAGCTGTTCGGGCGCCAGCACGGTCGGTGTGCCGCCGCCGAAAAAAACCGTCCGCAAGGGTCCGTCGGCGACCGCGGACGGCTGGCTGGCCGCCCAGTGCGCCGCCAGGCCAATTTCCCGCAGCAGGGCAGCCTGATAAGCCTGGCGTGTAGCGAGGCTCTGGCCAGGGTACGAAACAAAATCGCAATAACTGCATTTACGGACACAGAACGGAATATGGACATAGGCGGCTGTCGCCGCGGCCTGCCAATGTAACACCGGTCAGGTCATGCTGGCCGGCGGCTCGTTCCGGACGATCTCGCTCAGGGACGCCAGCAGGCCGGCTATATTTTGGATTTCCGAAGGGATGATTATCTTGGTCGCCTGGCCATCCGCTACATGAGCCAGGGTTTCCAGGCTCTTGAGCGCGAGCAGGGACTGATCGGCGCTCACATTCTTGAGCATGAGCAGGCCTTGCGCCGTTGCCTCCTGAATGCGCAGAATCGCGGCGGCCTGGCCTTCCGCTTCCCGCATGGCCGCCTCTTTCTTGGCCTCGGCCCGCAGGATCGCCGCCGTCTTCTCGCCTTCCGCAACCCGGATTGCCGCTTCGCGCTCGCCCTCGGCGCGCAGGATGTTTTCCCGCTTCTCGCGCTCGGCTTTCATCTGGCGCTCCATGGCCACCTGGATCTCCTTGGGCGGTATGATGTTCTTCAGTTCGACCCGATTGACCTTGATGCCCCAGGCGTCCGTTGCTTCGTCCAGGATCTGGCGCATTTTCGTGTTGATCAGATCCCGTGAGGTCAGGGTCTGGTCCAGTTCAAGGTCGCCGATGATATTGCGCAGGGTGGTTGCCGACAGGTTTTCGATGGCGATGATCGGATTCTCGATCCCGTAGGCGTAGAGCTTGGGATTCGTGATCTGGTAGAAAAGCACCGTATCGATCTGCATGGTGACATTGTCTTTGGTAATAACAGCCTGCGGCTGGAAATCAGCGACCTTTTCCTTCATCGAGATAACCTTGGTCACCCGGTCAATCAAGGGGATCTTGATATGCACCCCGACCGGCCAGGTCGCATAATAGGCACCCAGGCGCTCGACGATGAAATTGGTGGCCTGGGGCACAATCCGGATATTGCGGACCAGAATGATGAAAAGGACGATCAGGATGGCAACTACCGTAATCCATTGCCCGGCGTTCAGGCTGCTGAGGACTGCGATCGGCGTAATCAGGCTGATGCTCATAGGCGTCCCTCCATTTATGGCCGGCAGGTGAACCGGACAATTGGCCCATCGCCGGTCAGCGATGGAATTATTATACCATATCCGTATGGTATAATTGAAATCCGGTGCCGGCCTGAATGTCCGGCGCACAGGAGGGTTCAGATGAATCATGAAGATCGGAGCAACCCGGACTTGATCCGCGGCGATAAATTTACAGGATTGAGCATTGCCGGTGAAACAGACCGGCTCTACCAATTCACACTGGACGGGCAGTCCGTCGAAATCCGCCAGACAAAATGGCGCCAGCAGACCGCCGGTTTGTCTGGTCTGGAGCTGGCCTTCCGGATGTCCGGACCGGTTCGCTTCCGCATCGATGTCCTGGTGCCGGAAGACTGCCGGAATGCCTGCGTCGTCCTGAACGGCCAGATGCTGATCGGCTGGTTCGCGCCGGATCCGCCGGCCGATGTGCCGGGCATCCGGACCAGCGCCTGCCAGGACGGCGGCTCGCCAGTCTCAACCCTGCGGCCGGGGCAATTCCAGTCAATCAGTTTCCGCTGGCAGGACCAGGACCTGCTGCGTTTCTGCTGGGTGCGGCAGGAGCCGGCGCCTTAAAATCAAGTGTTGCAGGGTACTAGTTCGCTGTCGCGCCGTTCATGCCTTTGCGAACGGCTTCCAGAATAATGAATGCGGTGTTGTTGATGCGCTTGGTCAACAGATCGACTGTCGCCTGGCTTGCCGCACCGGTTACAGTCACGGTGCGGGCGGTCGAATTCAACAGTTGGGCCAGATAAGCCGATGAGTCGAATCTGGTGCCGCTGATCTTGCCCCCCGTAGAGCCGAAAGCCGGATTCTGGCTTTCTTTCATCGCCTCCAGAGTTTTCTCGTCGTAGTCATAGGACTCGAAGAAGACGATGGGTATACCCAGTTCGTCGAACGGTGCATCGTCCGAGATATTCTGGCTCCATTCACGGTACAGGAC
>JAEXPB010000175.1 GCA_023438965.1 Bacillota bacterium
CCAACGCCGTCGCCGAGATGACGATCGGCATGATGATCGCGGAAACCCGGAATATCGCCCGCTGCCACACTTCAATGACCGTCGGCCGGACCTGGCTGGAGAAATTCCCCAATCTCGGCCACATTCATGAATTGAAAGGCTGCCTGGTCGGCATCATCGGCTTCGGTACGATCGGCCGGGTGCTGGCCCATAAGCTGATCCACGGCTTCGGCGCGCGCGTGCTGGTCGCCGACCCGTTCTGCCGGCCCGAAGACGCGGCGGCTTGCGGCGTCGAACTGGTGTCGCTGGACCGTCTGCTGGCCGAGGCTGACATCATCTCCATCCTGGCCCGGGTCAACGAATCGACCAAAGGCATGATCGGCGCCCGCGAATTCGCTCTGATGAAGCCGACCGCCGTATTCATCAACACCGCCCGTCCGGCCCTGGTCGACACCAGTGCCCTGTGCGATGCCCTGGAACAAAAGAAGATCATGGGCGCGGCCATCGATGTCTACGACAAGGAGCCGGTCAGCCCGGACAACCGGCTGCTCGGTCTGGACAATGTTACCTTGACCTGCCACAAGAGCGGCGATACCATCGAAGCGTTCGATAACAGCCCCGAAATGGTGCTGACGCAAGTAGAGCGCTATTTCAACGGCGAACGGCCGAATTTCCTGACCAATCCGGCGGTTTTGCGCTGAGCGGACCTGGCGGAGGGATAGATTGATGACATTGTTTATGGGATTGGATCTGGGCACCCAGGGCGCCCGCTGCCTCGTAACGGACGGACAGGGTGACGTCAAGGCCGCGCATTCGGTCAGCTATACCCGGATCAACATTGCCGGCGAGCCCAACCAGTATGAACAAAACCCGGCGGATTGGGAACAGGCTGCTTTTACAGCCATTGCCGCCTGTGTGGCCCAGGTCAGGGAACAAGGCCTGGACCCGGCAGCCATTCGTTCGGTCAGCATCGACGGCACCAGCGGCACAATCGTGCCCCTGGACCAGAACGGCTCGCCGCTGCGCGCCGCGCTGATGTATAACGACATGCGTGCCCGGGATGAAGCCCGGACAGTGCATGAAGCCTGCCAGGATGTCGAACGGCGGATGGGTCTGCGTTTCAACGCGTCGTTCTCGCTGCCGCGGCTGCTCTGGCTGAAGAACAACCAACCGGATATCTATACCCGGCCCCGGTATTTTGCCCACCAGACGGATTATATCGTCGGCTTGCTGTGCGGTGAATTTGCCGTCTCCGATTATTCCAATGCCCTGAAAACCGGCTATGACCTGGTCAACGGCTGCTGGCCGGCGGCGATTTCGGACAGCCTGGGACTTGATCCTGGCAAGCTGCCGCGGATCATTGCCCCCGGCGCGCCAATCGCGCCGCTAACAAGTGCAGCCGCGGCCCGGCTTGGCTTGTCGACGCGCACGATGGTTGTCGGCGGTTCGACCGACGGCTATGCATCGGCCTTGGCCGCCGGCGCCAACACAGCCGGCGCCTGGGCGTCAATAATCGGGACGTCCTTTGTGCTGAAGGGCGTGACGGAGCAGCTGGTCATCGACCCCAGCGGCAGCTGCTATTCGCACCGCCTGCCATCAGGCGCCTGGATGATCGGCGGTGCCTCGAACATCGGCGGCCGCTGTCTGAACCAAAACTTCAACCCGGCCGAATTTGCCGGTTTCGAACCCCAGGTCGAGGCCGCTACCCCCACCGGGGTAGTCAGCTACCCGCTCACCGGTGTCGGCGAACGTTTCCCGTTTGTCGACCCCAACGCCGCGGCGTTCTTCTCCCGTCCGGTTACCGGGCTGACCCTGTATGCCGCCTTGATGGAAGGCGTCGCCCTGGCCGAACGGCTGACTTTTGAACGGATGATCCGGATTGGCTGCCCGGTGGGCGATGTGATCTATACATCCGGCGGCGCCTGTCGCAGCGACAGCTGGCTGCGCATCCGGGCCAGCGTTCTCAACCGCCAGCTCATGGTGCCGGACACGGTCGACGCGGCCATGGGCTCGGCGATCCTGGCGGCGGCCGATCATTTCAGCTCGCTCGAGGAAGCCTCGCGGCATATGATCCATTTCAGCAAGACCGTGGATCCGGTGGCGGCCAAGGTGGCGCCCTACAACGAGCTGTATGGTCAATTCGCCCGGGAATGCCGTCAACGCTACCAGTTGGGGTTTGAGCCATGAGCATTTACAAAGACTGCGATATCCGCGGCATCTACGGTGTCGAATTCGATTGCGCCACGGTCTACCGGATCGGCCGGGCCATCGGCGCGATGATGGCTGGCCAGCGGCTGGCGGTCGGCGGCGATGTCCGCCTGTCGACGCCGGAAATTCGTCGCAGCCTCCTGCGCGGACTCGTGCAGGGCGGCGCCCGGCCGCTGGACCTGGGCACGCTGCCTACGCCGGCCTTTTATTATGCCCTGAGTCGCATGCCTTTTGCCGGCGGGGTCATGATCACCGCCTCGCACAATCCCGCCCGGTACAATGGCCTGAAACTGATGTTCGGCCCGCGGCCGATCCAGGCGGAGGTAATCCGCGAAATCAAACGCCGGGCCGATGCCGTCCAGGATACCGATGAAGGCCCGGACCCGATCGTGCCGGTCCTGGATATTCTGCCCGAGTATGAAAACATGCTGTTGCGCCATTTCCCGGCCGGCCGGCTGAAAGTCGTCATCGACAGCGGCAATGGCGCGATGAGCGAAGTCGCGCCGCGGGTTTTCCGCCAGCTGGGCTACCAGGTGGTACCGCTCTACTGCACTTTCGACGGCTCTTTCCCCAACCGCGATCCCAATCCGGCCGTTTATGCCCATTTGCGTGACCTGTGCCAAAGCGTGCGCGAGAATGGCGCCGACCTCGGCCTGGCTTTCGACGGCGACGGTGACCGGGTTGTCTTTGTCGACAACCTGGGCCGCACCCTGGCCAGCGAACGCAGCCTGGTCCTGCTGATCCAGGCCTGCCTGAAAGGGCAGCCCGGACCGGTGGTTTACGACCAGAAATCCTCAACCATCGTCCGCAAGGCCATCGAAGCCTCGCAGGGCACCCCCCTGATGGAACGCAGCGGCCATACCTTTATCAAAACCCGTTTCCTGGACACCAACGCGCTCCTGGCCGGCGAGGTCAGCGGTCATTTCTTTTTCCGGGAACTGGGCTATGACGACGGCTTGTTCGCCGCCCTGACCATGGCCCGCCTGATCGGGGAACAGCCTGAACCGCTTTCGGAGCTGGCGGACCGGATTCCGGTCCCGCTGATCACGCCGGACATCCGTGTGCCTTGCCCTTATGACCGGCAGGACGTCTGGCTGGGACAGGTCCGGCAGCTGGGACGCGATTATCCGATCAATGAAATGGACGGTGTGCGGGTTGAATTCGGCAACGGTTGGCTGCTGGTGCGCAAATCGGTCACCGAAGCCGGCGTCACGGTCCGCATCGAGGCCGACAGCGACGCGGCCATGCAGCGGATCAAGCGCCTTCTGCTGACCGTGCTGCCGGAAGTCCGGGATTACCTGACATAGATTCGTCCGGACCAGTCTGACGGATGCTGATTCGGCTTTCCTGCTCGTCCGGCGGGAAAGCTGGATTCTTTTATGCCTTGAAAAAGGAGGAACTTATGCTTGGTGGTTTGGATCTCCGGCCGAGTCTGGAGATTGTCTTTCGCTTGATTTTGGCCGGCATTCTGGGCGGCATCATCGGGTATGAGCGGGAAACGGAAAACAAGCCGGCTGGTTTTCGCACCCATATGCTGATCTGCATCGGCTCGGCTCTGGTGATGGTCACTTCCGAAGATATCTTCAGCCGCTATGCCGGCCTGACGAATCTGGATCCGGCGCGGCTTGGCGCCCAGGTCATCAGCGGCGTCGGCTTCCTCGGCGCCGGCACGATCATCCGCGACGGCCTGAATGTCCGCGGCCTGACGACGGCCGCCGGCGTCTGGGTGGTCGCCTGTGTCGGACTGGCTGCCGGCATCGGCTTTTATGAAGGTGCAATCGTCAGCACCCTGTTCATTTACCTGATTCTGCTGACCATGAAGAAATTTCAGGACCGCTTGAAAGTCAGGAACCACAACAAGGTCATCCTGATCCGCTTTCAAGACCGGCCAGGACAGCTGGGGGCGATCGGCACGACATTCGGCCGGTATGGCCATTCTATCCGCAATGTTGAATTCCTGCAATCCGGAGAACAGGATCAGGTGATTGACATCCGAGTCTATTCCCATATCGCGGCCAACGCGCAGCTGTATGATTTCATGATGGAGCTGCAGCGGCTGCCCGGCGTCGAGAAAGTCAGCGAAGAATAGCCGGTGCGTCGTCTGGCACACCGGCTACGATCGGATCAGAAGAGAATATCGGTGAACTATTTGAGGCCTTTGCCGATCAGATAGCGGTAGCTCTTGGCCAGGCAATCAAACGGATCTTCGCCGTAGCAGTCATCCTGTTCGACGAAAGCGAATTCTGTGCCGCTGGCTTGCGCCGCGGCCAGGA
>JAEXPB010000208.1 GCA_023438965.1 Bacillota bacterium
CCAGCACCCGGATGTCGGTGAAGGCCATTTCAAAGCGGATGTCCAGATGGTAGGTGTGCGGACAGAAGAATCCGGTGCTGTCCTCCGCCACATTCAAGAGCGGCAGCGGTCGGACATTGACCCCCTCGTCGTCGTTGGTCAGCTCCAGCCCGGGGAACATGCCCTTGATCAGCATGCTCTTGCCCGAACCGGCTTCACCGACCAGACCGATCAGCTTGTCGAACGGGCTCAGGTACTGCTGGGCGATCTGCATGCCAAGATCGGCCATGCGGGGCATGCCGCGCGGCGCGAAGAACACGGTATACAAATGGCTGCGCTGCATACGGTCTGAATAGGGCATGAACCAATCCTCCTGCGACGATTATACCAGATTTGACCGGATGTGGCCGGTTTGCCCGATAAAGCGCCTACAAATCCAAAACAACGGCCAGGAACGGCGCATGCTGTTGGGCGCCGTAAACATCCGTCTCCCCGATGTCGCCGGAGCAGATTGGCCGCCGGATCGTGACCTTGATCGCTTTGGCCGGCTTGAATTCGACGATGTTGATGATGTCGGCCGGCCGGATCCGGTAGAGCCGGCAGACCAGATCGGGACTGATGGCCCGGGCGGCGCAGACCCGCTCGAACCAGTCAAAGGTTTTAAAGATCAAGTCGAAGGTCAGCTCATAGGGTCCGGAATTCTTGCTGCGGATGATATCGGTAATGTCAGTCAGGTGAACAGTCATGGGCGGCCTCCCTCAAAGCATGGTGATCCCGACCGGGAAATGCCGGGCCGGATCAGCGGTCTGCAACAAGTGGTAAAGGCTGAAGACATAGACGGCACCAGCATGGAAATCACTCGGCGAGTAGGGGAAGGCCAGGTTGCCGGCGGTTGCGCGCCGGCCGGCGTAACCATAATGCAGCATGGTGGAACGGGCAAAGGAACAGATTGTATCCGCTTGCTCCTGTGATGGCGCCGTTGCTTCGATGATGATACCCAGTTCGTGGACACCGGCGGTGGATGGCGTCGGCTCGAGGCGGCCCATCACGCCATCTCGTCCGGAAATGTTGAAACGCAGATGATATTGCCATTTTTTGTCCCGGAAATTGTCAGCTACCCGCTCTTCGACACCTTGAGTGATATCGTCGATGGCGCCGATCATCACCGGATCGCGGACGCCGGCAATGGCGACTGTTCGATAGCCGATCAGGCGGGCGCCTTCCAGTTTAATGGTGTAATCCCGGGCGGGAACGAACCGGGAGCCGCTGACACGGACGATGGTGTCCGTTTCCGGTTCAAAGCGGCAGCCGGTTAAATCCAGATGTCCGCCCGGTCCGGGCAGAAGGTACGGATTGGTCTTTTCATACAGCGTGTGGGCGGCGACGGACAACGGGGTGCAGCGACGGGCCGGATTCAGCGGCTCGACCCGGAAGTAATCTTCGCCGAGATAGCCGAACATGCAGTCCGAACCGCTGCCCGGCGTGGCGCAGATGGCAGCGCATTCGAGGATTTTGCCCAGATGCAGGGCCAGTCCCCGGTCATAGCCCAGCCGGATGGGCAGGCAGGCAAAGACGGCCGGATCGTATGAACGTCCGGCCAGGATCACATCCGGTTCGCTGTCGAAAGCGCGGATGAACGGTTCGACGCCCATCTGGCCGACAATATGGGCGGAAGCGTCAATATCGCCGGCGGTCAGGAGCGGTGCCGGTTCGAGCGGCTTGATCCGGCCGGCGGCGAGTTCCTGCTGCAGGAAATCCTTGCCGAATTCAGCGTGGATCAAGGCCAGTTTGAAATGAAGGCTGTTCTCGCGGGCTATCTCCTCGATGATCTCCCGGCACCACAGCAGGTGCGGCTCGCCGCCGCTGCCGCCGGCACTGCCGATGACAACCGGGATCCGGCTGGCAAGGCCGGCCTGGAGCATGATCTCCAGGTCGCGCTTGACCGCGTTCCGGTCGGTGAATGAAACCCCGGCGCCGAGGTAGTACGGCCCCGGATCGGTGGACCCGGCATCAACGGCGATCAGGTCCGGCTTTCGGCGCAAGCCCTCGGCGAAGGATGCGGCCGGGAACCCATAACCCAGGATGGCTGTTGCGGACAAGATGCGGAATTCTTCTCTCATGGAATCCTCCTTTGGCGATTCATCCGGCGCCGGCGGCCGTGATCTCTCCGCTGCGGCGACTCAGGGCAGCAGGGCGAGAATGCGCTGCATTTCGTTGTAGACGATCATATAGCCTTCGTCGACGCCCATACCCGGCTTGGCCAGGATCTGGTCCGGCTGGGTGGCCATGGCCAGGTGGACGCAGACCTGGGCAGACCGATCGGTTTCGTTGCAGGTGCCGCCCTGGTAGGCGCCCACGCCTTTGGCCCGGCAATAGAGCACCGCTTCGACGATGTTGCCGATGCCGCCCAGGTCGGGCGTCTTGATCTGGATCATGTGCCCGGCCCGGTTGTCGGCAAAATACCGGACATCCGCCAGGGTGTTGCACCATTCGTCGGCGACCAGCTCGACGCCGATGCCGCGCTGGTCAACCAGCGCTGTGAGCGCCTGCAGGGCCAGCATTTGCTTTTCCCGTTCCTCCATGTCCACCGGACCTTCGATCCGCAAGCGGAAAGGCTGGGCCGCCTCGGTCAGCCGGGCCAGGTAATCGGCCATTGCCGGATAATTGCCGCTGCCGAATGCCTGGCCGATCGTGCCGTAGACATCCAGGTGCAGGACCGGCCGGTAGCCCGCATCCGACCGTAGCTGCAGTATGCGGTTCCGCAGCCAGGTTACATACTGGAGCAGCAATTCGCCGCGCTCGCCGAGTTTGGTCCGCACGTTATTGATCAGGCCGTGCGGCAGAACCTGCGCACCCTTGACGATCATCTTGTCGGCATTGTCGTAGCGTGCGTCTCCGGACTGGGTGAATATGGGGATTTCCCGCCTCTGCAGCGTTGTCCCGTATTCTTCGGCGATAACCTGGCACATCATCAGGTGCCTGGCCTTGGCCACCGCGTCGAGGATCGCCTGGGAAACGCCATAACGGATGGCGGTGTGCAGCCGCTGGCCGTTGACCGCCATGTTTTCCAGCCGGTCCGCCAACTGGCGGAAACTGCCCAAATCGGCGCCGACCAGCCAGGGGAAAATCTCCTTTTCGATAACCGGTATGAAGTCCCGGGCCAGGAACAGCGGGTCGCGTCCGCCGGCGCCGGAGTATTGTACGGCCGCGCAGTCGCCGTATGCGATCTGGCCGTCCGCCAGGACCAGCAGCACCGATATCGACTCGCCGGCCTGACGCACAGCGGTGAAACCGGGTGTGACGGGACGGCCGGCATAGACCGCGCCATCGGCGATCGCGCCGCTTTTGATCGCCCGCTGATCATCAAAGAAAAAACCGGTTCGGCCCGGAGCGCACAAGGCTCTGCTGATTTTCATCCTTTTAACCTCCTCCGATTATTGACGGCCGGTTCGCGTCCGGCCAACCAGGCGGCCCTTGCTGATGGCGTAGACATCGTCGATGACCATTTGAAACGAGGCTGCCCGCTTCTCGGCTTTGGCCCGCTCGTTGATCTTGTTCCGGTGGAAATCCAGCAGATCAGGTGTCAGCGGGATCGCACCCGGGTTGAAGAAGCGGACTGCGCCGTCGTTGTCGCGGGCCGGCAGCATCTTGCCGGCGTTCGAACGGCTGGGGGCGAACGGCACGTCGATCACGCCGGCCTGGAAGGCCCGGACGGCGCCCCGGGCGATATCGCCTTCGCCCAGCTCAAAGCACCGGTCGATGATGCAGCGGGTTTCGGCGGCGATGATAACCTTCTCGTCCTCCAGCCCGCTCGTGTTGATCGACTGGTCGGCCAGCATCGAGATGGCCTGGCGGGTGCAGCGGAGACCCTGCGCATTGGCTTCCATGGACGGCACGCCCATCGCTTCATGCGGTGTCTTGACGATGACTTTCGTGGCATGGGCCAGGGCGGCGACAGCACTGCCCCAGGCAATGACTGCAAAGGCCTTGGCTTCGTCCTGCGGAAATCCGCCCATCCATTGGTGCAGAACGGTTGTGACCGTCACCTGGCCGTAGCCATACCGGTGCAGGTACTCCTCGGTCAGTGCCTGCAAGGTCTGGATCGCCGCCACATCCTGAAGCAGATGACCGCACTGGCCATAACCGACCGTTATGTTTTTAACTCCCTGCTCGGCAGCCAGCAGGCTCTCGATGACCGCCACGGCATGGGAAATGCAGGGCGGTACCAGTGTGCCGGTCAAGGGACCGAAGGGTTCGCGGTTGATCGGCGCACCGGCCTCGTTGTAGATCCCGGTCAGCCGGTCGACATACTGCCAGTCGCGGATGGTCTTGGCCAGGTCGGCGTTCTTGGCATATGGGATATTATAGGAAATTCCGCCGCCTTCAAAACTGGTGAAGCCGCCGGCATAGCAGATTTCCGCGAGCAGTCGCGCGTCGGGCGTGCCATGCCGGACCTGGACCGGAGCATCCAGCGCTTCGATGATCCGGCGGCAGCCCTCGACGCCGTGGTTGACCGCCGGGAAGCCATTGAGCATCGACTTGCCGCTGCGCCTGGATTCGGCAATGCCCTCCTCCGCCTTCTGGTAGAGGTTTTGGCGCGTATAGCTGTCAATAGTGGTCGGCAGCAGATCGGCTTCGCCTTCGTTCTGCAGATAGGTGAGCAGACGGATATGGTCGTCGATCAGGGCGACGCCCGCCCGCGGCTGGACCAGCGTGCTGCCGGCAGCCTGGGCTTGCTTGAGCCGGTTGGCGAACACCTTGCCGGCCGGCAGCTGTTTCTGGCCGGCGATGCCGGCAGCCAGATCGACGTCCCGGCCGGTCGGCCATTGTTGCCGAACCGCTTGTCTTTGCTGCAGGAATTCATCGTCGGTCAGTTTACGGTTAGCGAGTTCCATGATCTTCAAGCTCCTTTTGCATGATTTGCCAAGCCGCAGCGGGATATTGCGCCTGCAGCAGTCCCATGGCGGGCAATATATAACGGCGATCGATCAGGATCCGGGCGGTCCGGGGTTTCAACGCAGCCGGCTGCGCTGGACTGGCCAGGGCCCGGGCGGCAATGTCGGCGCCGCGGGCCGCATAAATGACGGCGCCTCCGGTGACCACCAGTTGACGTACCGCGGTCAGGTCCTTGCCGGTCTGGATATTGAGCGGTCCCATGGGGGTGTAGGTTTGTTCGATCCGGCCGGCATGACGGGTCACGGCGATGTCGATGGCCGCGGCAGCCAGCGCGAAGTCCAGTGCCGCCAACTGCGGGGTGTCCGGCAGCTGGCCCGGCCGCCTGGTCAGCAAGTCGACCAGCTGTGTGACCAGCTGCGGGTCCAGGCCGGACAATTCAGCCAAGAAGGCCGCTCCGGCTGCCTCGAGGATGCCTCGGGCACCGTAGCGCATGCCGATATCGCCTTCCACCGTGCGCTTGGCATAAGGTTCGGGCAATCCCCGGAGGATGGTGCCGGCATTCCGGGGTGCACCGACGGCAATGGAGTACACGTCGGTGGTGGCGCCGCCCAGGTCCACGGCAACCAGCTCACCTAATCCGGATTGGGCCGGGGTGCCGTCGGCCAGTAAGGTCATGGCGGCCAGCATGGCCGCCGGCGTCGGCATGAGGATGCCGGAGACCAGCTCGCTGACCCGGGACAGGCCCTTGGCCCGGATGATCCGCTGCAGGAAAATCTCCCGGATCATCTTCTGGGTTGGCTCGATGTTCAATTCGCCCAGCCGGGGCAGGACATTCGGGCAGACCTGCGTTTCCCGGCCGGCCAACAGAGCTTGGCAATCACCGGCGCAGCTGCGGTTGCCGGCGATCAGGACCGGGAAATCCGCTGGGCAGCCGGCCAGCATCCGGGCGTTATGCAGGATGTTGGCCGTGTTGCCGCCATCGATGCCGCCGGTCAGGAGCAGGATGTCCGGCTTCAGGCTGGCGATTTCCGCGATATCCTCGCCGGTCAGCTGGTAGGAAAAGACCTTCACCACCTTGGCGCCCGCACCAAGTGAGGCGAGCCGGGCGGCCTCGGCGGTCAGTTCGGGGACCAGGCCGACGGTCACCATCCGCAGACCGC
>JAEXPB010000231.1 GCA_023438965.1 Bacillota bacterium
CGGCCAAGATCATCGGCGGCGTCATCTGCCTGCGTGAGATCGAATACCTGAACACCGCCCTGAGCGTAGGCATGGGCGCCCATGTCGATGCGATCTCCTTTCATGAATACACGGCAGCCGAACACAAGGTTTTCGAGCGGGTTCAAGTCCTGCGCGCCCTATGCCACAGCTACAATCCGAAAATCGAGATCATCCAGGGCGAATCCGGTTCGCAATCGCGCAGCGACGGCGCCGGCGCCCTTAAAGGCGGGGCCTGGACGCCCAGGAAGCAAGCCAAGCAGCTGGCGCGCCATACAATCGCCGACCTGATCAGCAACGTCACCTTCACCTCGTACTTTACAACGGTGGACATGATCGAAGCCCTGAACGGCCTGGTTGACCAGAAGGCTTCCTATCTGGACTATGGCTACTTTGGCGTTCTGGGCGCAGACTTCGACGAGAACGGGTTTTCGACCGGCGACTACACGCCCAAGCTTTCTTATTACGCGCTGCAGACAATCAGCTCGATCTTCGCTGAGACGGTAGAGAATGCCGATCTGCCGATCATCCGCCTGCCGCGGGAATCCAATCGGATCTTCGCCCGCGACTGCGATGATTTCTCGATCATCAGCGCCGGCTTCCGCAAGCCGAACGGCGCCAGTGCCTTTGCTTACTGGAATTCCACCAATCTGATGACCACCGAGTTCGAGTCCACCGTCACCCTGCAGGCGGCGGCCCTGACCGGCGACATCCGGCTGGTTGATCTCCTGACCGGCAAAATCTACCAGCTGCCGGACAGCATCGTCGAAAAGCAGAAAAACGGCTGTGTCCTGCTGAAGAACTTGCCAATCACCGATTATCCGTTGCTCCTGACCTTCGGCAATTTTATCTGAACGATCGGCGATGCAGAAGGCCGGGTCAGGACTTCTTTCATCATTGATGGCTAATGTCTGGGGCTGCTCTCCTCGAGGGGGCAGCCCTTTTATCTACCCGCGCGAACACGGCTTATTTCGGCAGCCGGCTGGGCGATACGCCAGCTATTTTCTTGAACAAATTGCTGAAATAGAAGACATTATCAAAACCAAGCTGCAGCGCGACTTCATTGATGTTGCAATTGCCGTTGCGCAGGATCTGGCGGGCCCTGTCCATTCGAAGCCGGTTCTTGTAGCTGACCGGCGTCGTCCCGGTGCAAGCCTTGAACAGGCGGCGGAAATGCGACGGGCTGAGGTAGCACATCCCGGCGAGCTCGGTGACGCTGATATCCTCGATGTAGTGCTGCTCGATATAGCGGATGCCGGGGATGATTTTGCTGTTTTCATGATTGGCGGCCAGCTTGCCATGCTCATTTTCCGAAAGCAGACCGAGCAATTCCAGCAGAAGCGCCCGGGAGTGCAACTGGCTGCCAATGGCGGCAGCCAAACCGACCTGGGCCAATTCACGCACTTTGAGATCACAGATGACCGGTGCACGGTTATAGAGCAGCAGCGGCTGTGTGTCAAAATAGATCTCCTCGCCGGTGGTCGGGTCAACGAGCGTGAAATCGATTCGTATATATCTGATGCTCTTGCTGGCGGCGGCGTATTTATGCCGGGAACCGTGCGGCAGGTAGACCAACGACCCCGGTTCCATGGCGAAGGACTGGCTGCCGTAAACATACAGGCAGCGGCCTTCCAGCAAATACAGGAAACCGTTGAATTCCCGGGCCTGCACATGCAGAACTGACTTTTTGGGCACCATTTCAAAGGCGTGTAAATCGGTGATGGAAAAGCTGCACTGCTGATCCAGGTCACCCAGACCGACGATGGTCACCGGAATCACCTCGTCTTCCATTATAGGGCGCGGCTGACCGCCGGCAAGCCGGCAAGTGTCTGAAGTGAAAGTCGTTTTGTATAAAAAATGAACGATTGCCATATGGCATATCGTCGGCGCCCGGTGCATGATGAAGGTATCAATTGCCGCGAGGAGTGAAGAGTATGGGCATTACATATGATCAGGACAGCCGGGTTTTCCTGTTGCAAACGCAGCATACGACTTATGCGATGTCGGTCGAGGCGAACGATCTGCTCTGCCATCGTTACTGGGGCGAACAGATCGACCAGGCCGCTGATTTAACGACGATCGAGCAGGCTATCCGGCGGAATATCTCGAATAAAGGCAATCCGGAGTGGTACCAGGAGTATCCGGGCTGGGGCGGCAATTTTCGCAGCCAGCATGCCCTGAAAGCGAGTTTCGCGGACGGCACACGCAATGTTCTGCTGCGTTACCGCGATCATCGGATCGAAGGCAACACGCTGCTGCTCAACCTGGCCGATCCGGACTTCGATCTGATTGCCGAGTTGAATTTCACCGTGATTCCGGAATTGGACATCATCAACCGCAGCACCCGGATCATCAATGCCGGACCGATACCGGTCAAGCTGGAAAACGCCTTCTCCGCCCGCTGGCGCATGCAGCCGCGGCTGCATTACCGGCTGACCCACCTGTACGGCAACTGGGGCAAGGAGTATTCGATCCGGCGGACCGAAATCCAGGACGGCGCTTTTGTCCTGGAAAGCCGGTCCGGCATCTCCGGACCGGAGCATGTGCCGTTTTTTGCCATTGATGAGGGCCAGGC
>JAEXPB010000266.1 GCA_023438965.1 Bacillota bacterium
GTCAGGGTCAGGGCGATGATGCGGGACACAGCATGTTTCATGAATGGTCCTCCTTTATTATTCCTGCCTCGGCAGGTGGATGACAGATGGGTGGTGCCGGGCCGATCAGCCTTTGACCGAGCCGATCAGGACGCCTTTGACGAAGTGCTTTTGCAGCCAGGGGTAGATGATCATGATCGGTACGACGGAAGCGCTGATCGCCGCCATCCGCATGGTTTCCTCGCTCAAGCCGGCAGCCAGGGCGCGATCCTCAGCGGTGGTCGTGCCGCCGAAGGCGGTTACGGTCAGGATATTGCGCAGGAAGACCTGCAGGACCTGGCGGTCGGTCCGGTTGATGTACAGGATGCAGTCAAAATAGGCATTCCAGTGGCCGATGCCGTAGAAAAGGCCCAGTGCAGCCATGACCGGCATGGACAGCGGCAGGACGATGCTGACCAGGACCCGCATGGGTGTCGCGCCGTCGATGCTGGCTGATTCCTCGAGGCTGGGCGGCAGGCTCTGGAAGTAATTGCGCATGATGAAAAGGTTATAGGCGCTGATCATGCCGGGCAGGATCAACGACCACAGGCTGTCGATCAGGTTCAGGTCACGGACCAGCAAGAAGGTCGGGATCATGCCGCCGCTGAACAGCATCGTGAAAAAGATCGCCAGACTCAGGAACCCGCGGCAGCGGAAACGCTTCAGGGAGAGCGGGTAGGCAAGGGTCGCGGTGAAGATCAGGTTGATCACCGTTCCTACGGCGGTCCGGACGATCGAATTCCAATAGGCCGTCAGGATCTGGCGTGTTTTATAGAGCAACTGGTAGGCCTCGGTCGAGAACCGGCGCGGCCACAGGAAGAAGCCGCCGGACATCGAGGCCTGGGAATTGCTGAAGGAGTACATGAAAATATGCCAGAAGGGATACAGGGTCGACACGGCCAGCACGATCAAGATCGCATAGATAACGGTGCGGCCGGTTTTTTCTGCGACAGTTGGCTTCATTGTTGCATCTCCTCAATTAACAGCTCACAGAAGGGCGCTGTCTTCATCAATCTTTTTGGCCAGGTAATTGGTGACCAGGACAAACAGCAGGCCGATGACCGACTTGAACAGGCCGGCGGCCGTACCAAGCGAATAATTCTGCTGCACGACACCGATTTTATAGACATAGGTGTCGAGAATCTCGGAGACATCGGTAACCAGGGGATTGTAGAGCACGAAGATCTGGTCGAAGCCGGCGTTCAGGATGCCGCCGACCCGGAGGATCAACATCAGGACAATCATCGGGCGGATCGAAGCCAGCGTGATGTGCCAGACCTGGGCCAGTTTGGAAGCCCCATCCGTACGCGCTGCTTCATAGAGTTCCTGGTCGATGCCGGTGATCGCCGCCAGATAGACGATGGTGCCGTAACCCATTTCCTTCCAGATCTCCGAGGCGACCAGAAAGGTGCGGAAATACCGCTTGTCGCCCAGGACGTTGACCACCTGGCCCTGATAGCCGAAGAAAGCGGCAATATCCTTGATCACGCCGGAATTGGGTGAAAGCATCATGTACAGGATGCCGCCGATGACGACCCAGGACATGAAGTGCGGCAGCAGGAGTGAGGTTTGGATCGCTTTTTTCAATTTGGTGTGCAGAACCTCGTTGATCATCAGCGACAGGATAATCGGTGCCGGGAATCCCCAGACCAGCTTGGCCAGGCTGATGATCACCGTGTTCAGCAGCGCCTGGTTGAATGAGGACAGACCGAACATCCGGCGGAAAATGTCGAAGCCGACCCATGGCGCGTCGGTAAAACCTTTGAAAATCGAGTAATTGCGAAAGGCAATCGTGATGCCGTACATCGGTACATATTTGAAGAGGACAAAGTAAGCGACCCCCGGGATGACCATCAAGTAGAGCAGATAATCTTTCCGGACAGCGGTCAGGTCCATTTTCAGCTTCCGGCGCGATTGCGGCGACAGGATTCTCATCGGCATGGCAGCGGGTCTCCCTCTCGTGGTTTATGCCCCGAGCATACCGGCAAAATAAAAGCCGGACAATGGCAAATCCTGTCCGGCCGACTGGCGAAATCTATCTATTGGGCTCATGAGGCGGCTATACGGGCTATTCTTTCGTCGCCTCAAATTACACCTGGTCATTCGTCATTCGGTAGCGCTCGCGATACTGCCCCGGCGTGCAATTCATTTGTTTCCGGAACAAGCGAAAAAAACATTGTTCGGTCTCGAAGCCGGATTCGGCGGCGATCTGGGCAATCGGCCGGGCGGTGCCGCGCAGGAGCATCGACGCGTGCCGCAGCCGCAGGTTGTTCAGGTAATGGGCTGGCGAAACACCGAGTTCTTCCCGCATCAGCCGGTACAGGTAGGGCGCGCTGATGAAGAGGGCGGCAGCGATGGCGTTGACCGTCAGGGGATTCTGGTAGTTCTGCTCGATGAAGGCCTTGGCCTGCAGGACGATCTCCGATTTCTTCTGGGTCGCCCGCTTCTGGTAATTCTTCAGCAGCAACAGGGTCATATGGCGGATGACAGGCGGATATTCGCCGTCAACGCGCGCCGCGGTCAGGCGGGCGGCCAGGTCGACGCTCAGGTCTTTATTTCCCGCTTCATCCTCGTTGAAATCAAAAAGCAGCTGGCGCAGGTTGTCGAGCAGGGCGACGGTCATCTGGTACGCTGCCTCGTCCGACTGAAGCCGGGCAGCCTGCAGATCGTGTTCGATGTCCTTCAGAATGGTTTCGGCCAAAGTTGCGTCACCCGTCTGGACAGCGGCCAGCAGGCGATCGTCATGCCGGCCGGGAACGGCCGGGCCAGCCGGTGCGGTGGCAGCGGCGATACCGGCAGCAGCATTGGCGTCGTCGGTTGCGGATGCAGCCGGACTTGCCGGGGGCCAGCCTGACGGTACCGGTTCGTCCGCTGGCAGCTGCGACGGCGTCAGCCCTTCCGGCGACGGCCAGGCGGCGTTGCGGGCGTCGTTGTCCCGCAATATCCGGACGATCTGATCGAGACGCTTCTGCAGATGGATGATGAAATAAATGACCGCGCCAAGCAGCAGCATCAGGAGGATGCTGACCCCGAGCAGGCCGATCAGGATTGCAATCGGCCAGTCTGTCATGGCGCGGACGAGGATCATGCTTGCCGACTCCTTGTCTGGTTGTGGTTATCGGATCCCTTTTACTCAGATTCTACCACAATCCAATCCGAAAGAACGGTCGGCCAGCATCCGATCCCTGGCTATCCAACCTATACAGCCTATCCTTTTCGAACCTCGCGGACCTTGGCCATGAATGCGCGTACCCGGTTCTCATCGACGAGATTCTCGAATTTACCGTCGACCTTGAAGGTCGTGCCAACGACCGCGCCGTCGGCG
>JAEXPB010000436.1 GCA_023438965.1 Bacillota bacterium
GCACCGTGCTGATGCCCTTCGGCGGCCGGTATCAGCTGACCCCCGAAGAAGGCATGGCCGCGCTGATTCCGGTCGCCGATGGGTCGACGGACGCCTGCAGCCTGATGACCTTTGGCTTCGACCCGGACTTGTCCAGCTGGAGCCCTTACCACGGCGCTTATTTTGCCGTTGCCCAGTCGCTGGCCAAAATTGCCGCGCTGGGCGGCGACGCATCCCGCGCCCGCCTGACTTTTCAGGAATATTTTGAGCGCCTGACGACACCGGCCAAATGGGGTAAACCGCTGGCTGCCCTGCTGGGCGCCTTCCAGGCGCAGCTGGACTTTGGCGTGCCGGCCATCGGCGGCAAGGACAGCATGTCCGGCTCGTTCAAGGACCTGCATGTGCCGCCGACGCTGGTCTCCTTCGCCGTGCAGGTCGGTCAGGCCGACCAGGTCGTTTCCGCATGCCTGACCCGACCCGGTCAAACCGTCTGGCTGCTGCCGGTGCCGCTGACTGCCGCCGGACTGCCCGAACCGCGGACTTTTATGGCCAATCTGGCGCTGGTGCGCCGCCTGGCGTCCGCAGGGCGCCTGGCAGCGGCGGCGACGGTCAAGCAGGCCGGCGCAGCGTGCGCTTGCGCCCAGATGTGCTTCGGCAACCGCCTGGGTTTTGAATTCGATCCCAGCCGGCTGACCGAACTGTTTCAACCGGGCATTGCCGGCCTGCTTCTGGCGCTGGCCGATGAAGCGGCTGACAGCAGCGACGGCGACGGCGAACGTCTGGCGCAAGCCGGCGCCTGGCCGATCGGCCGGACGCTGGCCGAACCGGTGTTCAAAGCCGGTCCCGGCACGCTGTCCCTGACGGATGCGCTGGACGCCTGGCAGAAGACACTGGAAAAGGTCTTCCCAACCCGGGCCGACCTCGACGGCACACCGCCGGTCCTGCAACCGGCCAGCCAGGCTGCCCGGCCGGTTCCGGCGCATAGCAATGCGCGCGTGGCCCGGCCGCGGGTGTTCATCCCGGTATTTCCGGGCACCAATTGCGAATATGACACGGCGAAAGCGTTCCGGCGGGCCGGCGGCGAGCCGGATATCCTGGTCGTCCGCAACCTGACGCCGGCGGCCATTCAGGAAACAATGGATGAAATGGTCCGCCGGATTGCCCGGGCCCAGATCATCATGCTGCCCGGCGGCTTCAGCGGCGGCGACGAACCGGAAGGCTCCGGCAAATTTATCGCCGCGGCCTTCCACAATCCGGCGGTGGCCGAACAGGTCCGCTTGCTGCTAAAACAGCGGGACGGTCTGATGCTGGGCATCTGCAACGGCTTCCAGGCCCTGATCAAGCTGGGTCTGCTGCCTGGCGGCGATATCACCGAATTGACGCCGGACAGCCCGACGCTGACCTTCAACCGGATTGGCCGCCATGCCTCCTGCTATGTGACCACCCGGATTGTGGCCAACCACTCGCCCTGGCTGCGCCTGACCCAACCGGGCGATCTGCACCGGATCCCGATTTCCCATGGCGAAGGCCGTTTCGCAGCCAACCCGGCGGTAATCAGCCAGCTGGCTGACCGGAATCAGATTGCCACCCAGTATGTCGACCTGACCGGATTACCGTCCTATCAGACCGCTTTCAATCCGAACGCTTCCGTGGCGGCCATCGAAGGCATCACCAGCCCGGACGGCCGGATATTCGGCAAAATGGGCCATTCGGAACGCCAGGGCCCGCTGCTGGCCCGCAACATTCCCGGTGAAAAGGACCAGCGGATCTTCCAGGCCGGCGTCTCGTACTTCACCTGATCACGGCCGGTCCGGGCCAACCTGGCCGAAAGACCGGCTGGCGGTGACAAGCTGCCAGGTTTTGTCGTTATTTGTCGCTTGAATGCCTCTGCTATCACCTCGGCGAACAGCGTATGCTGTTGCCGAGGTGATTTTTATGCCACAGACCTGTTTCCCCAATGACCACGGCTTGTACTGGATCCTGCTGATCAGCCTTGCGGCCTGCCTGACCATTCAGGCGACTGGTTGCCAGATGTCATCCGGATCGGGACCGCCGGATGGATCGCCGGAACTGACGGCCACCTGCTCAGCGGCCTCATCCAGGGCAAGCGAACCGGCTGCCGCTGAATTGGCTGCTCCAGACGACTGCATGACAGAGAAGACGCAAGCTACGGAAAAAGCTGCTGCAGCAACGACCCCCGGATTCAGCGCCGTGCCGGCCAGCGAAAGTACCAGCCGGACTGCGGATGAGCCAAAGCCGGTCAGTCTCCTGATCGGGCTGGACTTGCCGGCCTGTCAGCAGCTACTGCTCAAACAGGCAGAGAAGATGGGATTTACTGCTGCTTTGGTCCAGCCCGATCGCACCCGTCCGTCCGTTTTCCTGATTCTGGCGGAGAATCGGGCTGCGGCAGAGCAACTGAACGGATTTTTCTATTGGCTGGCTGATCCGGCAGCCGGATCAGCATCGGATCAGCTGGTGCTCAGCCTGGACCGGCTGTTTGCGGAAAATGGCAGGGAAGCGGCCATAGCCGGCGGTTTATATCGGGAATCGGCCATTGTCGGTTTGCTGGATCAGTCTTTGCGCCTGATTTTGAAAGATCAATATCAACCTGACGTCCTGACGTATATATTAGAAAATTATCGAGCGGATTACCGCCGTCGCCTGACGGAGCCAGGCACCCGGACCTGGACCCGGCGTCAGACATTTCGGACTCTGGAGGTGACTTATGAAGCATCGATTTACAGCTGCGTTTTGTTCGAGTGTCGCATGGCCTGATCCGAGCGGCCAATCGGCAGCTGGATCCGGCCATTGCCCCCGGAAACGAATGCAGAGGGCAACGCTGCGCCTGGTCTTGCTGCTGATGGTCGCCGGCATGATCCTGGCGGGGATCCCGTCCGTCCGCTTTGTTGCCGCGCTTGAATTTCCCGGTTCCGATGCGCTCCCGGTCCGGCCGGATAGCCAGGCGTCTTTCGAGGCCTGGCTAAGCGCGACCGGCAAGCCGGTTCGCAGCCGCATCCATGCTTATCCTGCCTGTTACGCGGTTTACCGCGATTACAACCTGCTGGTCTATTGTTCGCCGGAAGAGGTGCCCGGCAACCGTTATGACAGCCAATCGGGGCAATATGCCTGCCTGGGCTATTCTTATGATGAGCAGCCGGTTACCAATTCGCTTTTCCCTGATGACTCGCCGGACGGAACAACCCGGACCTCCCCCTGGCAATGGATCGAACTGGATGCCGGACTGGCGGGGCGCATTTCCTGGGCGCGCTTGAATGCGAGCGAGAAGGAGATCATCCACGCCAGCAGCCTGACTTACCGGAACAATGACTACGGCGGCATGACCTTTGCCGCGCTGGGTCTTGGCGAGCAGACAACAGTCGTGCTGGCGCCGCCATCCTGGCATTTGGGTTTCGCGCTGTATACGACCCATTACTTGCCGGGTACGACCAATAATGTGCGGTACGCGACCTTCAACGGCAATGGCGGCGGCGATGTCCAGGTGGCTTGTGCGGTCCGGACCTGCAGTGAACCGGCAGCAGACGGCAAATATGTGATCGGCCGGAATGCCAATACCGTTTCGATCAATTATGAAATCAGCGGCTGGATTGAATCTTTCCAAGGCCTGGCTACTGAACTGGACATAAATAACTGCGGTGTTGGCAACGATCAGGCA
>JAEXPB010000040.1 GCA_023438965.1 Bacillota bacterium
CGCCAGATGCGCCAAATGATCCGAACGGCCATCCGCACACGGAACCAGGGCGATGCCATCGACGCCCTTGCTGATCAGCATCTCCAGGCATTGCTGTTCCTTGGCTGGCTTGTCGTCCGAAATACCGAGCAGGACTGAATAACCCTTTTCTTCCGCCGCCCGATTGAATTCATCAACCAGGCTGGCAAAGAAGGGATTCTTGATATCGGTGACGATCAGTCCGAGGCATTTGCTTTTCTGCAGCTTCAAATTGCGGGCATTCTGGTTGCTGTAGTAATTCATTGCCTTGGCTGTCTCCAGAATCCTCGCCCGCGTCTCCTCGCTGAGACTGCCTTTGCCGCTCAAGGCCAGCGAAACGGTCGCGGTTGTAACGCCCAGCTTGCGAGCGATGTCGATCAGTTTAACGCGCATGGTTTGCTCCTGCATTTCATGAAATATACGATTAATTAGCTAAATTAAACGATTAACTTGCCAATAGACTAGCATGCTGAACGGAGATTGTCAACTGGAGCCAAGGGTAGGCAGCCAGCGGAGACTTAGAAATAAACAGGTGAATTTTATTATCTTATTGCAAAAAGTGCCGACATTTTGCAATAACCGATTATAATAAAGCATGCTAGTTCAATTTCTCTGTCTGAGGATCGGTTGAGAAACTCGCCGCCTTGTCATCAGATAGGATCGCCTGCCATGCTGCTCAGCCTTTCCCTGATCTTTCTGATCGGTTTTGCCCTGAAGGGCATCTGCCAAAAGCTGCGCCTGCCCGGCCTGCTGGGCCTGCTGCTGGCCGGCGTGCTGCTCGGGCCGCAGATCCTCAACCTGATCGACGGCAATCTGCAGAGCATATCCGCCGATCTGCGCCGGATAGCCCTGATCGTTATCCTGGTCCGCGCCGGGCTTTCCATCGACCTGAAGGATCTGCGGCAAGCCGGTCGCCCGGCCCTGCTGCTTTGCTTCTTGCCGGCTGGTCTGGAAATCGCCGGCGTCCTGCTGCTGGCGCCGCCGCTGCTGCATATTTCGCGGCTGGAGGCAGCCATGCTGGGTGCCATTCTCGCCGCCGTCTCACCGGCCATCACGGTGCCGAAAATGATCCATCTGCACGAAGCCGGTTACGGCCGGCAGCGCCATATCCCGCAGATTGTCATGGCTGGGGCGTCGGTGGACAATATTTTCAACATCGCGCTTTTCACCGCACTGCTGGGCATCTATACCAGCCAGTCCTTCAGCCCGCTGGCCCTGATCAAAATACCTTTGGGCCTGGTCAGCGGTTTGCTGGTCGGACTTGGCTTGGGCCGGGGTTTGGTGATCCTGTTCCGGCGGATCCATATGCGTGATACCGTCAAAGTCCTGATCATTCTGGGTCTGGCCCTGGGCCTGGCCGGCAGCGAAGCACTCGTCACGCCAATCGTGCCTTTCTCCGGGCTGCTGGCGGTCATGGCGCTCGGGGTGGCCATTCTGCGCTTCTACGAGCCGCTGGCGAAAAGAATCGCCGGTAAATTCAACCAGGTCTGGGTCGCGGCCGAATTGATCCTCTTTGTGCTGCTGGGTGCGATCGTCGATCTCCGCGCCGTGGCGAGCGCCGGCCTGGCTGTGGTCCTGCTGGTTCTCGCCGCGCTGGCCTGCCGGTCGGCCGGTGTGCTTTTGAGTCTGGCCGGCACCGGCATTCCCTGGCCGGAAAAAGTATTCTGCATCATCGCTTATTGGCCCAAGGCAACCGTCCAGGCGGCGATCGGCGCCCTGCCGCTGGCGGCGGGCGTCCCGGCCGGCGGCCTGATCCTCGCCGCCGCGGTGATCGCAGTCCTGGTCACCGCACCATTGGGCGCGGTCGGAATGGAATTGGCCGCGCCGCGCTTATTGTCCCGGCCCCACCCGCCGGAAACGGCCGGGTGATTGGTTGAACGCCTGCTTGAAAATCGTCGATAATTGCGATTCGTTGTAAAAGCCGCAGTCCTGGGCGATCCGGGCCAAAGGCAGATCGGTCTGCCGCAGGAGTTCCTGCGCCCGGGCCAACCGCCGCCCGATCAGGTAATTGGTCGGTGACTGACCGGTCTTTTCTTTAAAGAGATGGCGAAAACGGTGATAGCTGTAACCGGTCAGTTCCGCCAGGGCAACCAGGTCAGCCGGCTGGCTGCAGTTCTCGTCGAGATAATGGACAGCATAGGCCAGGCCGCCCGGCTGGCGCTGTTCGCCGGAATCGAGGCGGGCCAGCTCGATCAGGACTTCGCCAGCCAGCAGGTCCATCCGGCGTTCGTAGAACCTGCGGTGGTCGCGCATTTCCTGGCGAATCTGCTGCATCAGCTGCCGGACCGGACGAGCTTCGCCATCCGGATAAACGCCATTGGCCAGCCGGATGTCCGGCGCTTCATAATCCAGTCCGATGAAAAGCACCTGAAGTGCTGTCTGTCGATATTCATCATGATCGCAGCCTGGCTCGATGATCGCCATGTAGTCCGGATTATAAGCGTAGCGGACGCCATTGATGACGGTGCTGCCTGTTCCACTCAAATAATAAACGATTTCATAGCAGTCATGCCGATGCATCGCTGCGGTAGAATCGCTTGGATGCGCATAATAACTGACAAATTTCACTTGGCACTTCATTGTCGACGCAACCCCCTCAGCCAGATCGTAGATGTTTCCAGCCAATCTGACAATAGCACAGTTCCCGTTGGCGTGCTAGCATGATCATAGAATCTTCACGTCATAAAGCGCCGGCGGCGCGGGAGGTAATCATGCCCAAGTTCGATCGTGCAACGTTGCTCAATCAATTAGAATCGCCCCAGGGAATGGTCCATATGGTTTTGGACACCGACACTTATAATGAAATCGACGACCAGTTCGCCCTGGCGTATGCCTTGCGTTCACCGGAGCGGCTGCTGGTCGATGCCGTTTATGCCGCGCCTTTCTTCAACAGCCGCTCAACCGGTCCGGCCGACGGCATGCAGCGCAGCTATGACGAAATCCTGAAAGTGTTCGGTCTCCTCGGTGTGGATCCGGCCGGTCGGGTTTTCAAGGGATCCACGGATTATCTGGCCGATGAGCGGACACCGCAGGACAGCGACGCCGCCCGCGACCTGGTCCGGCGAGCCTTGGCCTTCACTAGCCGCCAACCCAACGAGCGGCTCTATGTTGTCGCCATCGGTGCGATCACCAATGTCGCCTCGGCCATCATCCTGGAACCGGCGATCATCGACAAGATCGTCGTCGTCTGGCTGGGCGGACATGCCCTGAACTGGCCGGACACCCGTGAATTCAACCTGAAGCAGGATCCCGCCGCCGCCCGGGTGATCTTCGATTGCGGCGTCCCGGTCATCCACTTCCCCTGTTTCGGCGTAACGACCCACCTGTTGACGACGATTCCCGAGCTCGAGGCCTGTCTGGCACACCGCAGCGCGATCGGCGATTACCTGACCGAGATCGTGCGCGGCTACACGGATGCGCCATTTGCCTGGTCGAAAGTGATCTGGGATGTCGTGACCATCGCCTGGCTGATCAATCCGGCCTGGGTGCCGACCCAGATCGTCCCCAGCCCGATCGTGACCGAGCAAGTCACCTGGGACTTCGATGCCGCCCGGCATCCGATCCGCAGCGCGACCTATCTCCACCGGGATCCGATTTTCGCCGATCTGTTCCGGAAACTGGGCGAATAGCAGTATATAATATAACTCATCATATGGTTCATGGAGCAATGCCGATGTACAGCAGCCGGTCCGAACAACCCGCCACGATCATCCGCGCCAAGGGCGTCTATAACAGCGCCGCTCGAGCTTATATCGGTCAAGTGGTTTTATTGTCCGCCGGCCGGATTGCCCGGATCGGCGATTTCGAGCCGTTAACCGCCCAGGCTCCCGATGCCGCGGTTCTGGACTATAGCGGATTTTATCTGCTGCCTGGCCTGATCAATACCCATGTTCATCTGGAATTCGACCCGACCGCGGATGTCCGCCTGAAATACATCACCGGCGATCCCGGTCTCCGGCTGCTGATGGCGGCCCACCAGGCCGAAGCCATGCTGCTTTCCGGTGTCACCACCGCGCGCGATGCCGGTAGCAGCCTGCAGCTGCTGGCCCTGCAAGACCCGGCGGCCGGGCACGATCGGTCTTTGCCGCGCCTGCAGCTGGCCGGCCCGCCGATCACCCGGACCGGCGGTCACCTGCACTTCATTCCCGGATCAACGGCCGATTCACCTGACGAGTTGGTCCAGGCGGTCGAACAGCGCCGTCAAGCCGGCTGCACCGCCATTAAGATCATCGCCAGCGGTGGCCAGCTGACGCCCGGTTCGCTGCCGGAAAAGGCCACCTATTCGGCCGAAGAAATCCGCCTGGTCACTGCAGCGGCCGAGCGATGGGGACTGCCGACCTTCGCGCACTGCCTGACCACCGAATCGATGCTCAATGCCTGGCGCGGCGGCGTCCAATGCCTGGAGCACTGCGCCTGCTTCGTCCGCAATCCGGACAACCAGCTGCTGGAGCGAATCTACGAAACCGGGCGCATGGCTGAAATGCACGGACCGGACCGCTTCTTCATGTCGGCCATCTCTAACAATTATCACGCATTCGACCATTGTCGGCAGCAACCGGAGCTGCAGACGGCACGCGAAGCTTTCCTGCTGGAGCAGGAAGAACGCAATTGCCGGATCTTCCGGAAATTGGCCGCATTGGGGCTGCAACCGGTCGTCGGCACGGACGCCGGCTGCGCCAGCACCTATTTCGATGAAACCTGGCTGGAATTGGACATTTTAAACCGGCGCTGCGGCCTGGCTCCGGCGGAAGTCATCCAGGCCGCCACCGTCAACGGCGCGGCGGCATTGGGTCTCTCGCGCGAGACCGGTCAACTGGCACCGGGATTGTCGGCGGACATCATTGCCCTGCCGGAGGACCCGCTGCGGGATATTGGCGCTTTCCGACAGGTCGGGCATGTAATTTTGCGCGGGCAAGTCGTCCGATAGATCGGCAACTGCGCATGACAATTCATTATGGACTGGCGTATAATGGCGTCAGTCCATATTTTGTTTACCGATAGGAGATACCGACATGTCCGTGCAAATTGGCTACGATTCCGACAGCCGCCTGATTATTTCCGGCATCGCCTGCCCTTGCGGCGGCGAGCACAGCCTGCCGCACCAGGATATCTATGTCGGCACCGGCTTGCTGGGCCGGGTGCCCCGGTATATCCGGCAGCGCGGCCTGGGCCGCCGCTGCGTCCTCGTAGCCGACAACAACACCTGGCCGCTGGCCGGAGAAACGGTCGCCCAAGCCCTGGCGGCCGGGGGTGTCGAGGTGACGCCCTGCGTCATCCGGCGGTCCGGTGCGATGGAACCGGACGAAACCGCCTGCGGCGAAGTGCTGCTTTCGATGCAAACCGAGACCGAGTTTCTGGTTAGCGTCGGTTCCGGCTCGATCACCGACACCACCCGCGTCGTCGCCATGCGCACCGGCAAGCCTTTCGTCTGCGTCGGAACCGCGCCCTCCATGGACGGCTACACCTCGGTAGTCGCACCGCTGGACCTGCGCGGCGTCAAGATCCATCGCCCGGCTGTCTGCCCGGAGATCATCGTCGCCGATCTGGACATTCTGCGCACGGCGCCGTTGCCGATGGTCATCTCCGGCGTCGGCGACGTCCTCGGCAAATATATCGCCAAAGCCGATTGGAAAATCGGCCAAATCATCAATGACGAAGCCTATTGCGATGTCTGCGGCGAGATTGTCACCCAGGCGGTCGATAAGCTGATGGTCAGTATCGCGGATATCAAAGCCAAAACCGAGCGCGGCATCCGCATCCTGATCGAAGCCCTGCTCCTCGCCGGCGTCACGATCATGATCGCCGGCCATACCCGCGCGGTCGCCTCGATCGAGCATAATGTCGTGCATTACTGGGACATGCAGCAACTGATGCACGGCCGGCGGCCGCCGGCGCACGGCGCCGCGGTCGGTGCGGCGACGCTGCTGGTCTGGCCGCTGTTCCGGCGCTTTGCCGGCGAGGACCTTTCCCGGCTCGACCTGGCGCAGATCCGCAGCCGCCGCCTGGACCGCGGACAGCGCGAGCAGTGGCTGCTGGACAGTTATGGCGAGGAAGCCGCGACAGCGATCATGCGGGAAAATCCCGCCGACTTCCTCAGCTGGACCGAGCAGGAGCGGCGCATCCGGCAGGCTCAGGCACGTCACGGCGAGATCCGGCAGGTCATCGCCGAAATGCCGCCCTTTGAGCGGATTGACGCGGCGATGCGCGAGCTGGGCGCACCGATGACCGCGCGGGAAGTCGGCATCGACGACCAGCTGCGCAACCGGTCGCTCTATGCGGCCAAGGATTATCGCACCCGTTACAGCCTGTTCAAGCTACTCGACGAATGCGGTCTGCTTCCGGAATATCTGGCCGATTTCCCGCTCTGACTGAAGCGCCATCCCCTCTGAAAATGACCTGCCAGTGGGTATTATAAAAGTAGAGAGCTCTCGGCATACATCATTTGGCTAAAGGGGAAACGCGATGACCAGGCATCTGGAAAATCCGGAAACCATCGTTCAGCAAATTCAGGCCGGCGACAGCGAATTGCGCGAGCAGTTCATTGCCGACAGTCTGCCCTTCGTCCGGAGTGCCGTTCGGCGGCTAACACATTCATTCTTTGTCGAACAGGATGATGAATTCAGTCTCGCCCTGGAAGCTTACAACACGGCCATCAGCCAGTATCGCGCCGGCAGCGGAGTTCCCTTCGAGCCCTATGCCCTGCTCCTGATCAAGAACCGGCTCTTGAATTGGATACGCAGCCAACAGCGGCTGCCGGCTACGCTATCCCTCTCCGATCAGGAGTCTGAGGACGGGCTCGAGCTCGCCGAACGCCTGGCTGATCCGCGCAGCGAACAAGCGACGCAAAATCTGGAATTTGCCGACAGCATGGCCCAGGTAGAGTCCCAGCTGAGCTTGTTTGGTTACTCGATGCTTGGGCTGGCCGACAAGCTGCCCCGCCATCAGGACAGCCGCTTGCTTTGCCTGCGGATCGCCCGGCAGCTGGCCGACTGCGACGCCTTGTATCAGGGTCTGCTGCAAAACCGCCGTCTGCCCGGTGCCGAACTGGCCCGTCGCTGTGCCGTGCCGCTCAAGACCATTGAAAAGAACCGGTCCAGCATAATCCTGTTGGCGCTGCTTCTGCACAGTGATCTGCAAACCATCCGCCGTTACCTGGCCGTCTTCGAAAAGGAGGGTTCAAAATGAACAAAGGAACCATCATGACCATCAACAAGAAATGGGCGACCGTCTTTACCGAAGACTGCCGATTGGTCAAATTGCGCGCGCAGCCGGATATGGCTGTCGGAAAGGAAATTAAAATGGAAAACACCGCTGTTGCCGTCACGGCCGATCGGACCGGCCGGGCGCTGAAAATGTCCCTGGCTGCCGCCAGCCTGGTTATCCTGCTGGTCGTTGGCTTGATTCTCGGCCAAGTGATGCCGGTCAATCCAGTCTATGCCACAGTCACCATCGATGTCAATCCCAGCCTGTCCCTGGCCTTGAATCAATCGCTTAAAGTCATCGCAGCCAAAGCGCTGAATGCCGACGCCGCGCAATTGTTGGCCGGTCACGACCTGAAAGGCCTGGACTGGCAGGAAGCGGTCCGTCAGTGGACCGCCATCCTGCAGGAGAGCCATCAGATCCAGGTACAGAACATGCTGGTCGCCGCTGTCCTGCCGGAAGGCGCTGAACAGCTGCGGACCCAGCTGACGGCGCTCGAGGGCCAGAACAATGCCGGCAGCCTGAGCGGCGTGGCCGTCCGGGTCATCTATTCCTATGATCAGACGGTTGTCAAGGAAGCCAATCAGAATGGCTTGTCCGTCGGCCGGCAAATGTTGTTGAATCAGGCCCAGGTCCAGAATCAAAGCTGGAATGCCGCCAGCATAGCCGACGCACCGCTCGGGGAACTGATCCAAAATTTGCTGCGCAACAG
>JAEXPB010000015.1 GCA_023438965.1 Bacillota bacterium
GCCTGGATGCGGCTGACCTTGGCTTCCAGCCGGCAGTCGGCCGCCTGGCTGTCTGCCGGCAGCCGTTCTTCAGCAAGGACATCCTGCAGGGCTGTCAGGAGCTGAAACATGTTACGATCCTCCTCGATATCCAGTGGAAGGCATTAGGACTAGGCGCGCTCTTGTCAGTTAATACGCAGCGGACAATCAGATTGCGAGGGTATTTCACCTAAAAATGTCATGAATTGTCATCATTATACACGATTTTTAACCGCCACCCAATAGCGCAATAAAAAGCACGATCTCCGATAGGGGAGATCGTGCGGATGGGGCCTGGCCGACCAAGCCTGGTTCTGATAGTCAAGCCGAAGACAGACCGGCGTCGTTCCGGGTGATCAGTCCCGCAGCGTGCTGTCCGCTTCGGCCAGTTTGCTGATAATCGGGATCGCCTGCGGGCAGGCTGCCTCGCAGCGGCCGCATTGAATACAGTGACTGGCGTCGCTGTTATGGGCTTTTTGCGAACCGTAGCTTTTCCGGCAGCTGGCCAGGTCGTTGAACAGGGCATAGCGGTTGTAGATCCGGAAAATGTCCGGAATGGCGACGCCGGACGGGCAGGGGACACAGTAGCGGCAGCCGGTGCAATTGACTTTGAGCTTCTGGCGGTACAGCGCCTGGACTTCGCGGATCAGCTGCCGTTCGGCATCGTCAAGCATGCCGGGATGCGTCGAGTTGAAAATCCGGAGGTTGTCCTGCAATTGCGCCAATGAATTGATGCCGCTCAGAATCACCTTGACCTGCGGTTTGTCGGCCAGCCAGCGGAAGGCCCATTCGACCTGGCTGCGCCGGGTTTCCGCCCGATCCCAGACCGCCTGGATGTCGGCTGGTGGTACGGCTGCCAGCAGGCCGCCCTGCAGCGGTTCCATGATCACGACATTGACGCCGCGTTCGCCGGCATAAGCCAAACCTTCGACGCCAGCCTGATAATGCTCGTCCAGGAGGTTCAACTGGATCTGGCACATGTCCCAGTCATAGCTGTTGATAATGTCTTGAAAAACGCTCAACTCATCATGGAAGGAGAACGCCGCCTGCCGGATTTTTCCGGCGGCCTTGGCTTCGTCCAGAAATCTGAGCACGCCGAGGTCGCGGACCTTGTTCCAGCTATTCCGGCCGAGGGAATGCAGCAGGTAGAAATCGATATGATCCGTCTGCAGCTTGACCAGCTGCTCATCCAGGATGCGGCCGAAATCTTCATACTGGCTGGTCTGCCAGACCGGCAGCTTGGTGGCCAGGCTGACCCGCTCGCGATAACCGTCCTGCAGCGCCTTGCCGGTGACAATCTCGCTGTTGCCGCCGTGATAAGGGTAGGCGGTGTCGATATAGGTCACGCCGGCATCGATGCCCTGCCGGATCATCGCAATCGCCAGCACTTCGTCGATTTTACCGTAGTCCGTCGTGCCATCGGGCTGCTTGAGCAAAGGCAGGCGCATGCAGCCGATGCCGAAAACTGACGTGCGAATCCCGCTGCCGTTCATTGTCCGATATTCCATATCCACCTCCCGGGCACTGTTTGCAGCGCCTCTTGACAATTTAATTATACCTACTATCGTAATAAGTAGTGATCATTTTTTCCATTTGAATCAGTAAATTTAGAGAAATACCTACCGGCCGGAATTCCGGCACACCTGTTAAGTCCGCCATTCAGAGACATTAAAGTACGCAATACACGGACATTTGTTATACCAAACGAGACTATTGCATTAATATAAAGTCTCTGCAATAATGTCAATGTGCGCAATAGGTGGATTATACTCTCGAAGAATACAGGAGGTGTATCTGGAAAGTGGACACAATGCTTGCACTGGTCAAACAACGTGCCGAACCGGGAATCTGGCTGCGGGAGGTGCCGATGCCGGTGGTCGGCAAGAACGATGTCCTGATCAAGATCCGGAAAACGGCAATCTGCGGGACGGACATCCATATTTTCCATTGGAACGATTGGGCGCGCAAAACCATTCCGGCCGGCATCACCATCGGCCATGAGTTCGTCGGCGAAATAGCCGGTTTCGGCGACAATGTCAGCGGCTTCAAAATCGGCGAACGCGTTTCCGGCGAGGGCCATATTGTCTGCGGTTCTTGCCGCAATTGCCTGGCCGGGCGACGCCATCTCTGCAAGAACACCAGCGGTGTCGGCGTCAACCGGGATGGTGCGTTTGCCGAATACCTTGCTATTCCCTACACCAATGTCTGGCACTGTGCGGCGGACATCCCCGATGATGTGGTGGCTTGTTTCGATCCGCTGGGAAATGCCACCCATACCGCTCTGGCGTACGATCTGGTCGGCGAAGACGTCCTGATCACCGGCGCCGGACCGATCGGCATCATGGCCGCCGCGATCTGCCGTCATGTTGGCGCCCGCCATGTCGTGATCACCGATGTCAATGAATACCGCCTGAACCTGGCCCGCCGCATGGGGGTCACCCGCGCGGTCAACATCACTCAGACGTCATTGCCGGCCGTGATGGATGAACTGGCCATGAAGGAAGGCTTTGATGTCGGTTTGGAAATGTCCGGCAATCCATCCGCCTTCAGCGGGATGATCGAAGTGATGTATCATGGCGGCAAGATCGCCCTGTTGGGCATTCCGGATGTCTCGACGGCCATCGACTGGCAGAAGGTCGTCTTCAGCGGCCTGACCATCAAGGGTATTTATGGCCGGGAGATGTTTGAAACCTGGTACAAGATGACGACCATGCTGCAGAGCGGTCTGGACATCGGTCCGGTGATCACCCATCGCCTGCCGGCCCGGGATTATGCGGAAGGGTTCGCGATCATGGGATCCGGCCATTCCGGCAAAGTGATCCTGGACTGGTCGGCCATCCGGTGATCCGACGGTCCATGAGCGGAGGTAATTGACATGAAAACAGCATTTGCGATTTATAACGATCAGCTCGCCGACATCGAGGCCCGCGGCCTGCGCAAGAATGAACGCATCCTGGAAAGCCGGCAGGGAACGAAGATCCGGACCGCCGACGGCCGGGAGGTCTTGAATCTCTGTGCCAATAACTATCTGGGCCTGGCCGCCGACCCGCGGGTGATCCAGGCCGCCCGCGACAGCTACGAGCGCTGGGGCTTCGGCCTTTCGTCGGTCCGCTTCATCTGCGGCACCCAAAGCCTGCACAAGGAACTGGAAGCTTCCGTCAGCGACTTTCTGGGCACCGCGGACACGATTCTCTATTCATCCTGCTTCGATGCCAACGGCGGCCTTTTCGAAACGCTGCTCACCGACGCGGACGCGGTCATCAGCGACGAACTCAACCATGCCAGTATCATTGACGGCATCCGGCTCTGCAAGGCCAAACGCTACCGTTACCGCAACAATGACATGACCGACCTGCGCCTGCAACTGGAAACCGCCCGGCGCGACGGCTCGCGGATCCGCCTGATCGCCACCGACGGCGTTTTTTCCATGGATGGCACATTGGCCAATTTACCGGCCATTTGCGACCTGGCCGACGAATTCGACGCGCTGGGCATGGTGGACGACAGCCATGCCGTCGGCTTTATCGGCCCTAAAGGACGCGGCACGCCGGAGCATTTCGGCGTCACGGACCGGGTCGACATCCTGACCGGCACCTTCGGCAAAGCCCTGGGCGGCGGCAGCGGCGGCTATGTCAGCGCCGGCCGGCCGATTGTCGACCTGCTGCGCCAGCGCAGCCGACCCTATCTTTTTTCCAACACCCTGGCGCCGGCTATTGCGGCGGCAACCCTGAAAGTCCTGGGAATTTTGCGTCAAAGCACCGATCTCCGTGATCGCCTGATGGAGAACACCCGTCTTTTCCGCCGTCTGGCCGCACAGTCGGGCTTTGACATCATTCCCGGAGAACATCCGATCGTGCCGGTCATGATCTACGATGAACCGCAGACCATCAGACTGGCTTCGGCCATGCTCGAACGCGGCGTCTATGTCATCGGCTTCACCTATCCGGTCGTTCCGCTCGGCAAAGCCCGGATCCGAACCCAGGTCTCGGCCGCCCACACGCCGGAGGAACTGGCCTTTGCCGCCAATTGCTTCCGCGAGGTGCGCCGGACAATGGCGACCTGAAACAGCGACAGCCTAACAAAAGAAGCCACCCGCGGGTGGCTTCTTTTGTTACGTCTTCAGACTTGAATTGGAATCGGGTCGTTCTTACAGGCTGCCGTCTTTCTTGGCCATGAAGGTTACGAGATCGACGACGCGGTTGGAATAACCCCATTCATTGTCGTACCAGGAAACGACCTTGAAGAAGCGCTTCTCGCCCTTCAGGTTGTTCTGCAGGGTGGCCAGGCTGTCATAAATCGAGGAACGCTTGTCATGGATGAAGTCGGTGGAGACGAGTTCTTCGTCGGTGTAGCCGAGGATGTCCTTCAGGTAGGTCTTGGAGGCTTCCTTCAGCTTGGCGTCGATCTCTTCGATCGAGGTGTCGCGGGCGGCGGTGAAAGTCAGGTCAACCACGGAAACGGTCGGGGTCGGGACGCGGAAGGACATGCCGGTCATCTTGCCCTTGACCTGCGGCAGCACTTCGCCAACGGCCTTCGCAGCGCCGGTGGTGGAGGGGATGATGTTGATGGCGGCAGCACGGCCACCGCGCCAGTCTTTCTTGGACGGACCGTCAACGACCTTCTGGGTGGCGGTGTAGGAATGGATGGTGGTCATCAAGCCCTGCTGGATGCCGATGCCTTCCTTAAGGATGACGTGGCACAGAGGAGCGAGGCAGTTGGTGGTGCAGGAAGCGTTGGACACGATGCTGTGCTCGGCCGGATTGTACTCGTTCTCGTTGACGCCCATGACGATGGTCTTGACAGCGCCCTTGCCCGGAGCGGAAATGATGACTTTCTTGGCGCCGGCTTCGAGGTGGCCCTTGGCCTTCTCGGAATCGGTGAACAGGCCGGTGGATTCGATCACATACTCAACGCCGAACTTGGCCCACGGCAGTTCGTTCGGGTTGCGGGTGGCCATGACGCAGCGGACCTTGTTGCCGTTGATAACGAGGACATCGTTGCCTTCGACTTCGGGGCTGCTCTTCTCGGTGGTCACTTCGTGCTTGAACTTGCCCTGGACGGAATCGTACTTCATCTGATAAGCAAAATAATCGGCATCGGTCGAGATATCAACGACTGCCACCACGTCCAAAACCTTGCCCAGCAGTCCCTGGTCGCAGATCGCCTGGAAAACCATGCGGCCGATGCGGCCGAATCCATTAATACCAACTTTGATAGCCATGAGATCAAACCTCCCAATAATCCCCAATGACGGGGTATTCTAAAATCAAACCAAAATAATTTTAGCTGAAAACCGGAGTAATTTCAATAAAAAAAAAGGAAGAGCCCGTAGAATTTCACAGTTTCCGGCTCGCTAAATCTGTTGAAAATAACAGCGGCCGAACGCTACGAGCTGGCAGCGCCGGCCGCTGCGGCTTACCTTGGTACTTGGCCGGTTTTGTCGTGTTTTGTCGTACGAAGGGGTCTTCTTTGAAAGCGCCCGATCAGAGACAATCGAGGTGGAACCCGCCATGATCCGCAGCACCAAGAAAGCGAGAGCAAACCCATGTTTAAGGCCTACCGTTTCCGCATCTATCCTGATCGCGAGCAGCTGGCATCTGT
>JAEXPB010000066.1 GCA_023438965.1 Bacillota bacterium
ATACCGCAGCGTTCAGACCGCCATTCAAGGTAAAGACCAGATTGGCGGTGATTTCCACCACGGTCAGGCCGGCGATGAATTTCTCGTCGATCTGGCAGTAAGTCCAGAACAGGATGGCCGTGCCGATCGACCACAACAGTTCGTTGCCGATCAGCGGCAGTGTCTTGCGCAGGATCTGGGTCAGGATTGCCGGACTAAGCTGGCGGAAATGGAACAGTCGTAGGTCAAAATATTCGTTGCCGCGGGCAAAGAGCGCCAGATAGGCCAGCATTTCGACTGTCCGGGCGATCAGGGTCGCCAGGCCGGCTCCGGCGACGCCCATTTCCGGGCAGCCCAGGTTGCCGAATATTAACAGGAAATTCAAGCCGGAGTTGAGAAAAATGGACAGGGAGCTGACCAGCAGCGGCTTGCGGGTTTGGCCAATCGCCCGCAGGGCCGTCATGCTGGCCATGCTGACCGCGAAGGGCAAATAGCTGAAGCGGACGTATTTTAAATAGTCTTGCCCATATTGCAGCGTCACCGGATCATTGACAAACAAAGAGAGGATGGCCCGGGGGAACAGGCTGATCACCAGGATGAAAATACCGGCGATCGCCCCGGAGCCCAGAATATTAATCGCAAAAAGGCCCTGACCTTTCTCGTGGTCCTCGGCGCCGAAATACTGGGAGATGAAGATGCCCATCCCGCCGGTTATACCAAAAAGCAAAGCTTGCAGGATCATGAAATATTTATTGGCGACAGTGACACTGGCCAGGCCGCGGGCGTCAATCTGGCCGACCATGACGCCGTCGACGAAACCCATGGCGTTGGCAATCAGCTGCTGCAGGATGATCGGCAGCGCGACCAGCAGGGCTTCCTGATAGAAAGCCCGTTCGCCGAAATAATGGCTGAACCGCGTGTCGCGCAACTGCATGAATAACCTCCGGCCAACAGCGTACAAACAGTTTACCGAAGGTCTGCCAGATTGTCCAGCCAGGCAGCGCGGGAAAGGATCAGTCCGCGCGCATGTCGACGGCTGCCGACTTTTCCCGGATAATCGCCAGGCTGAGCCGCACCGACTCGCCGATGGCCGCGTCCAGGTCATCCCCGCCGACGCCCAGTTCCTGTTCGATCACCGTGCGGTCGATAAAGGTGCGGGCGGTCATCACCCTGGTATATTCAACCAGGTTCAGGCCCGGCTCCAGGCCCTGCCGCTTTTTCTCGCGCATGATCTGGCGGGTTTGCAGCCGGAACAGCCAATCCGGGATCGTGATGATCTGCTTGTCCGGCTGTCCCAGGTGACGGTACATGATCCGCAGCAGTTCTGTCCAGTCCAGGTTGAACCAGCCGACCGGATAGCTCCGGCCGGCCTGCCCCCGCTCAACGGCGCCGGCGATGCACTGGCCGACCTGGCGCACCGTCACCATCGTCGTGCCGCCGCGCGGGTAAAAGGCCATTCGGCCGGGCATCGCCAGCAGTTGCTCGATCAGGAAGACCCAGACCGGCTTGCGGCCCGGCTGGGCACCGAAAATATACGGCAGCTCCAGGACGCAGACCTGCATCAGGTCATTCGAGAAACTTAGCGCCATATTTTCCTGGTCGATCCGGCTGCGGATGTAGGGATGCCGGCCGGCCAGGTTCATCGTCGGCCAGGTCCGGTCAAAATAGGCAAAGTAGGAGCCCAGGACGACAACCTGCCGGATATCGCTGAATTTGGCCAACCGGAGCAAACGTTCCAGGGGGGCGATATTGTTGCGGTAAAACAGATCGTAAATCGGCGGCGGACCCTCGACCCGCTCGTCGACGCCGGCGGCGAAGACCAGGGCGTCACAGCCGGCCAGCAGCTGCTCGATCGCGGCGTCGTCCATCGTATTCAGGTTGCCGAAAACCAGTTCCATCTCCGCCGGCAGCCGGCAGCCGGGCGGCACCGGCGGCAGAGCCAGCGCCCGGACCCGATGGCCGCGGGCGATCAGTTCAGCCGCGCCGGCCGATCCGAGCAATCCGGTTCCGCCGATAATTAAGACCTGCATCGATCTCACCTGCCTTATCCCAGCAGCTCAGCCGCCTGGCGCATCCGTTCAATGACCGGCACACCGAAGGGGCATGCCTGTTCGCAGCTGCCGCAGGCCAGGCAGTCTTCGCCCCGCTGCGGCATGGCCCGGTAATGGGCGCGCAGGGTATCCGGCACCCATCTGTTGTTTTCGGCGCTGGCACTGAGCGTCAGATCCAGATATTTGTTGACTTGCGCGATGTCGATCCGCGCCGGGCAAGGCAGGCAGTGGTTACAGTACACACAGTGCCCCTGCAGGGAGAATTTCGGGGTCTGGCCGAGAACCGCCATATAATCGCGCGCCATGGCGTCGGCCTGCTCGTAGGCGACAGCCTGCTCAACTTCCTGTGCCGTCCGGCAGCCAACCAGGACGCTGGCCACCGCCGGGCGGGTCAGGGCATAATGGATGCACTGGGGAACCGTCAGGGCTTTACCGAACGGCGATGAAGCGTCCCGCAGCAGCACGCCGGCAGCCAGGGATTTCATGACTGTAATACCGGTGCCCATCAGTTCGCAGACTTTATAC
>JAEXPB010000080.1 GCA_023438965.1 Bacillota bacterium
CCTGCCGTTGGGCGCCTTGGGCAGTTTGCTGCCGGATCCGGCACAAGCCTGGTTGCTCGCAGCCCTCGGCCGTCCGGTGACACTCGGACTGCAGATCCTCTATCGATTAGCCGGCTTTTTCGGACAACAAGCCGGAGGCCGTCTTTCGGTCAGCGCATTAAATCCGGCTTTCTGGCTGGCCTGGTTGACCGTCCTGCTGCGTTTGGTCCGGAATTTGCCTGGCTTCCGGTTTTGGCCCGCCGGTATCTATCGCCTGGGCGGCCGGGTCTGTCTGCCGGCGATCATGACCTGGCTGTTGCTGGGTGCTCTGGCTAACTTAAACCAGCCGGATGTGTCCGTCTGGTTTCTGGATGTTGGACAGGGTGACGCCATCCTGATCCGGACATCCCGGAACGAAACCATTCTGATCGATGGCGGTCCGGCCGGCTGTGGCAGCAATGTCCTGCTGCCGGCTCTCGATGCCCTGGGTATCCGGACAATTGACCTGGTCCTGGCTACGCATGGCCATTCCGATCATCTGGGCGGTCTGCTCGAATTGGCATCGTCAGGTAAAATCCAAAGGCTGATGATCCCGGCCGGGCTATTTGGGCCAGCCGAAAAGGCGGAGGAAGGAGATCTGGCCAGCCAACTGGCCAGTCAAGCGGAAATGTCCGGAATCACGGTGTCAGAATTGGCGGAAAATGATACAATTGTCGTGGGCCGCCAGATCCGCCTTCAGGTGTTGGCTGCCGGACCGCCAAAGAACGCACAGGTTTTACTGGCGGACGGAAATGACCGATCCCTGATCCTGCTGGCTTCATTGGCCGGGAACCGGCTGTTGCTGTGCGCCGATTGCACTGCGGAGACTGAACAGCGCCTTTTGGCCGAACACGGATGGCCGCAGGCTGATTTAATCAAGGTGGCGCACCATGGTTCACGGCTGACGACGGGTGAGGCGTTTCTGCGGTGTGTCCAGCCGGCTGCCGCGATCATCAGTGTCGGTCCGAATGTCTTCGGGCATCCTTCAGCCGAGATGATGATCCGGCTGAAAACGATCGGCTGCCGCATCCTGCGCACCGACCAAAACGGCGCCGTGCTGCTTACCTTAAACCGTAAAGGCTGGCAGCTAAGGGCAATGCTGGCTGAACCGGACTGAAAATGATAAGTGTTGACCAGAAATGAGGATGTATTAAATGGCCAAAGCAAAGGCAGCCAGGGAGACGCCAGGCTATAAGGAACTCAAGGCCGAAATCCGCGAAGGCCAGTGCCGAAACCTATATGTTCTTTATGGCGAGGAAACTTTCCTGATCGACAAACTGGCCGATAGTCTGACTGAACTGTTGATCAGTCCGGGGTGCCGGGATCTGGACCGGGTCGTGATGGATGCCGGCGGCCAGGCTGCCCGGCTTGATCTGGATAAATTGAAGGCGGAAGTCATGACCCCGCCATTCATGTCGCGGCGCAAATTGGTGATTGTTCGCCAAAGCGGCTGGCTTTCGGCCAGCGCTTCCCGATCAGCCGGTTCGAGCAATGAAAGCGCCGATACTGACGACACGGACGCCGAGAATGCGGATAGTGAAACCACGTTGGCGCCGTCTGTCCAGAAAACCCGGCAGGAGCAGCTGGTCCGGCTGCTGGAGCATTTGCCTGATTCGGCCTGCCTGGTCATGATTGAACAGAAGGTTGACCGCCGGCTGAAACAGCTGATGGCTATCATTGAGCAGACAGGCGTTCTGGCCGAAATCGGCCGCGAACAGCCCCGGACACTGCAGACCTGGGTGGAAGCCGAATGCCGTCGCCGCGGCATCAGCATTGACCCGCTGGCCGCTGAGAATCTGATTGACCGTTGTGACAACAGCATGCAGGTCATCTGGCAGGAATTGAACAAGCTATTTTTGTATTGCACCTACGCCAATTGCCACCAGGTCGATCTGCCGCTGATTGCTGAAATATCGCTGCCTGATCTGCGGGGCAACATTTTTGACTTGACGGACGCACTGTCCGATGGGCTGACCGAGCGGGCCCTGGTGCTGGTTGATACGCTAATCAGCCAGAAGCAGCCGGTTCAGCTGATCCAGTTCATGCTGGCCAGGCATCTCCGCCAATTGATCTGTGCAGCCGAACTTGGCCGCCCCGACCGAATCGCCGGCGAATTGAAAGTTATGCCTTTTGTAGCCAATCGCCTGGCCAATCAAGCCCGGCGCTTTTCCCTGCCAATTCTGGAAGATTTATATAACCGCTGCTTTGAGACGGACATGCTGGTCAAGACAGGACAGATCAGCGACCGTCTGGCTCTGGAGACTTTATTGGTTGCGGCGTCCGGTCAGGCCAGAAAGCAAGTCCGACATTGACGGACCTGTCGTTCATTCTCTATAATAAATGCGCTTAGACAGGAAGAAGCCCGGCAAAGCGGGATAATGGCAATTGGAGGTACAGCCGGTGAATAAAATCGCAATGAAGACGCCCCTGGTGGAAATGGACGGGGATGAAATGACCCGGGTCATCTGGCAGCAAATCAAGGATATTCTGATCACGCCTTATGTGGATTTGAAAACCGAGTATTTTGACCTTGGTTTGGCGAACCGAGACTTGACAGGCGACCAGGTCACCCTGGATGCCGCCTGGCGGACCAAGACGCTTGGTGTGGCCGTCAAGTGCGCAACCATCACTCCGAATGCCCAGCGGATGGATGAATACCATTTAAAGAAGATGTGGAAAAGTCCGAATGGCACAATCCGGGCTATCCTGGATGGCACCGTCTTTCGGGCGCCCATTCTTGTCAACTGCATCAAGCCGTTTGTTTCCTGCTGGACCAAGCCGATCACCCTGGCCCGCCATGCTTACGGCGATGTTTACCGCGATTCGGTGATGCTGATCGATGGTCCGTGCAAGGCCGAATTGCTGATCACCCGGCCGGACGGCACCACCGAGCGGCAATTGATTCACGAGTTTACCAGCCCCGGCATCCTGCTCGGCATGCACAACCTGGATGAGTCGATCTTCAGCTTTGCACGCTCCTGTTTTAATTTCGCGCTGGATTTAAAGCAGGATCTCTGGTTTGCCACCAAAGACACGATTTCCAAAACCTATGATCACCGTTTTAAGGACATTTTTGCCGAGGTTTTCGAACAGGAGTTTGCCAGCCGCTTTAAAGAGGCCGGCATCGAATATTTCTACACGTTGATCGATGATGCGGTGGCCCGGATCATGCGCTCGGAGGGCGGCATTCTCTGGGCCTGCAAGAATTACGACGGCGATGTCATGTCCGATATGGTCGCATCGGCTTGCGGCAGCCTGGCGATGATGACATCGGTCCTCGTTTCGCCGGAAGGACAGTATGAGTTCGAGGCCGCGCATGGCACCGTAACCCGTCATTATTATAAATATCTGCAAGGCGGGCGCACCTCGACCAATCCGATGGCGACATTGTTTGCCTGGACCGGCGCTTTGCGCAAAAGGGCAGAACTGGATCTCCTGGATGATTTGGCGGAGTTTGCCGGCAAGATCGAGCGGGCGGCAATTGAAACCATAGAGGCCGGCATCGTGACCGGTGACCTGAAAAATCTGGTCCAGTTACCGCAGGTCAATGTTGTGGATACGGTTGACTTTCTGAAGGCGATCGCTGATCGCCTGGCCTGACCGAAGATAAGAAAAGAGGGATAATCATGAGTTACTACAGCCAATGGCAGGAAATCCTGAACGCAGCCGGGAACTCGAAAGAGTCTGAGGCGGTGATCAAGCAATATTACCAATTGGAGACCGACGCCTATGAGATGATCCTGAATAATGCCGCGGATTCATATGGCGGGACGGCTGCCGAACTGGCGCAAAAACTCGGGTTTAGCACTGAAATGGCCATCTTCGTCGGCTTCCTTGACGGCATCAATCCGAGCTTGCGGACAGCCCTGGACCTGGAAGCGATCGAGGACAGCACAGCGGTTGCGCTGGACATCGATTTCCGGAAACTGTACTGGAATATGCACGCCGCCAAGGCAGACTGGCTCTATGGCCTCCAGGCCTGGAACCAGGTGCTGTCGGCGGAGGAACAACAATCCTTGACCAAGGAATACCGCACATCCAAAATCATCCATCATGAGAAAATCGGCCGCAACGATCCCTGCCCGTGCGGCAGTGGCAAGAAATATAAAAATTGTTGCGGCAAGGGGGCCTGAACATGATTGAAGCCACATCCGTGCGCAGCTTGTTTCGCGAACCGGTCAAATACGCCGGGCAAACAGTTACCGTGGCCGGCTGGATCCGGACAATTCGCGACCAGAAGCAGTTCGCTTTCATCAGCTTGAACGACGGCACATTTTTCAGCAATCTGCAGATTGTGCTTAATCGGGATGATTTAGCCGACTATGATGAAATCGTTCGCTTGGGCAACGGCTCGGCCATCCTGGCTACCGGCTTGATTGTCGCAACACCGGACGCCCGCCAGCCTTTTGAAATGAAGGCTGTGCAAATCGCCGTCGAAGGGACCTGCCCGCCTGATTATCCGCTGCAGCCGAAACGCCATTCACCGGAATTCCTGCGCACCATCGCCCATTTGCGCCCCCGCACAAGTCTGCTCTCGGCGGTCTTTCGCGTCCGTTCGGCAGCGGCTTTCGCCATTCATCGTTTTTTCAACGAACGGAGTTTCGTCTATGTCCATACTCCGATCATCACCGGCAGTGATGCCGAAGGCGCCGGCCAGATGTTCACGGTCACCACGATTGATCCCAATCAGGCGCCACGCAATGAACAAGGCGAAATCAACTACCAGGAAGACTTTTTTGGCAAGCATACCAGCCTGACGGTCAGCGGCCAGCTCAGCGGCGAAACTTTTGCCATGGCTTTTAAAAACATCTATACCTTCGGACCGACCTTCCGGGCGGAGCGCTCCTTCACAGTCAAGCATGCGGCTGAATTCTGGATGATTGAACCGGAGATCGCTTTTGCCGATCTCGATGACGACATGCGGCTGGCCGAAAGCATGATCAAATCGATCATCCAGTATGTTCTTGCCGAATGTCCGGAAGAAATGGCTTTCTTTAACAGCTTCGTGGATTCCAGTCTGCTGGAACGCCTGAATCATGTCTTGAACAGCGAATTTGGCGTCATCACTTACACAGAAGCGGTGGAGGCCCTTATACAGTCCGGCGTCAGCTTTGAATACCCGGTTTTCTGGGGCTGTGATCTCCAAACGGAACATGAACGCTACCTAACTGAAAAAATCTTCCGTAAACCGGTTTTCGTGACCCATTATCCCAAAGAAATCAAGGCCTTCTATATGAAACTTGATCCGGACGGCCGTACCGTGGCCGCCATGGATTGCCTGGTGCCCGGCATCGGCGAGATCATCGGCGGCAGTCAGCGCGA
>JAEXPB010000184.1 GCA_023438965.1 Bacillota bacterium
CGGCAGGGCTGCCTGCCGGCTGGCCAGGCTGGTCAGCGGCGGAAGCTTGAACAACAACCGGCTCCGCGGCGGGAAAAGCCCAGGACCATAACAAGGAGCCCAGGGCGATCAATCCGGCCAGCAGGAGTCCGGTACTCATGGGGCGGCTGGTTTTCCGCCCGGTTGATCGTCGTGATGATTGATTTGCCATCCGGTTTGTCCCCTCTGCTTCCCGATTCAGTCCGGTCATTCGCTGCGGTGCCTAACCGCCGCTGGTTCCAGAATAGCAAATAAGGAAAGCCCGGGGAGGCTTTCCTTTCGACATTTTTCGACAAAAAATGCTTAGGACCGGCTGGCGCGCCAGAGTTTTTCCAAGCTGTAGAACTCCCTTTCCTCGGCATGGAAAATGTGGACGACAACATCCGCGTAGTCCATCAGGATCCAGCGGCCGGACTCAAAACCTTCGATGTGGTCCGGAACGCGTGCGTGTTTTTCTTTCATGACCATTTCAACTTCTCCGGCTAAAGCCCGGATATGGGTGACCGAGGTGCCGGTGGCGATGATAAACCGGTCAGCCAGGATGGTTTTACCTTCAATATTGATGATTTCGATATTCTGGGCCTTCTTGCTTTCCAGAATTTCCTTGATCAGTAGCGTTGTTTCTTCGGCGGTCAATCGTTTTTCCTCCTCATAGTGAACGACAATATTATGATGATTATAGCATATTCCGGCGTTGATCGGCTGAATCGGCGCTGCCGCCCAGCCGATTGGCCAGGTCGGCGCGTGCCTCGCCGGTATAAGGGTGCGGCTGCAGTTTCTCACGGGCCAGAAACGAATCGATTTCCTGGAGGCAGAGCAGCAGGGCCTGATCCAGGTCCGATTCCGCCAGACGCCGGATTTCGGCCAGGTGGGCGTATGTGCGTGCCGGTTCGACTTTATCGGCAATGAAGATGATCTTGTCCAGGGTCGACATGCCGGCACAGCCGGTCGTATGGTAATGGATGGCCTTCAGGATCGTCGGATTGCCGACGCCGAAACGCTCCCGGGCCAGCCAGGCGCCGGCCGGACCATGTGCCAGCTCTTCGCCCATCAGTGAAGGATCGCCGGCCAGGCTGGCGCAGCGTTCCATTTCCGCGGTGTCCAGACATTTGGCGCAGTCGTGCAGAAGGGCCGCAATGGCGGTCTCCTCGGCCGGAACATCATGGATGCGCGCCAGATGCAAAGCATACAGCATGACATTCAGGGAGTGCAGCAGTCGCTTGCGGTTGAGAAGCGGCCAGAGTTCCCGCTCCAGCTCGTAAAGCATCTGCCAGAGCTCAGACGGCAGTCGCTGCAGGTCATCCTGATAACGGTACAGACCATGCCTGGCGATGACCTTGGCCACCTTGTCCGGCACCCATTGCCGATATGGCCGGTCGCCGCGGATCGCCGCCCGGATCTGGGTGCTGGAGAGCTCAAGCTGCGGTGCGTCGAAAAAACAGATCCGGGCGCCCATTTTCCGGCGCAGATCATTGGCCCGCGTCATGGTTCGCGGGTCGTCGAAGCCGCCGCGACGGGCCAGAAGCAAAGGACAGGCCGCCAGAATGGCTTCTGGATTATACCATCCTTCAATGTCGTTCAAAATGTCCGAGCCATAAATCAAATGCAGCTCGCTGTCTGCCGGCAGCGTCGCCTGCAGCTGCCGGATGGTGTCCAGGGTATAGGAGCGTCCGGGCCGCAGGATCTCCAGATCGGACACCGCGACGCGGTCCTGGCCGGTAAAAGCCTGGACTGCCATTTCGAACCGGTAGCCGGCCATGGAAACGACTTCATTCATTTTATGCGGCGGGCGGCCGGCCGGCATAACCAGCACGCGATCCAGGCCACCCGCGGCCAGAGCGGCTTGGACCAGCGCATAATGGCCGTTGTGCAATGGATCGAAGGTGCCGCCGCATAATCCGATCTTCATCGGGTCTGGCCAATGTCCGTACGGAAATGCATGTCCTGGAAATGGATTTGCCCGACATCGGCATAAGCTTGACGGATGGCTGCCGGCAAATCGGCAGCCAGCGCGGTCACACCGAGCACCCGGCCGCCGGCAGTCAGGATGCGCCCTTCGTCCAGGCGGGTGCCGGCATGGAAGACCAGACAGGCCGGGCTGACTTTGGTCAAGCCTTCGATCGGGTAACCGGTCTTGTATTGGCCGGGATAACCGCCGGATGCCATGACCACACAGCAGGAGCATGCTTTTTTCCAGATGATCTCCTGCCGGGCCAGGCGGTTGTCCAGAATTGCCTCGATGATGTCCAGCAAATCCGTTTCGAGCAGCGGCAGGACAGCCTGAGCTTCGGGATCGCCGAAACGGGCGTTGTATTCAATGACTTTGGGGCCGTCCGGCGTCAGCATCAGCCCAAAATAGATCACGCCGCGGAAGAGGCGTCCTTCGGCGCGCATGGCATCGATGGTCGGCTGAAAGATCGTGTCCTGCATGATTTGCCACGTCTCCGGCGACAGGTCGGCACCCGGCGCGATCGCCCCCATGCCGCCGGTATTGAGTCCCCGGTCATGATCAAGGGCCCGCTTGTGGTCCCGGGAGGACACCATCGGACGTACGGTCCGGCCATCGGTGAAAGCCAGCACGGTCAGCTCCGGACCGGTCAGGAACTCTTCGATGACGACTGTCCGGCCGGCCTGGCCGAATGCCGCTTCGGCCATCATGCCGTGGACGGCCTGACGAGCCTCTGCACGCGTGCCGGCAATGATCACGCCTTTGCCCAGTGCCAGGCCGTCCGCTTTGACGACTATCGGCAGGCCGGACTGGTCAATGTGCGCATAAGCGGCATCCAAATCGGTAAAAGTGCTGTAGCGGGCGGTCGGTATATGATAACGCCGCATCAGGTCTTTGGAGAAAGCTTTGCTGGCTTCGATGACCGCTGCCGAGCGACGCGGACCGAAGGCCCGGATGCCGGCTTCTTCCATGGCGTCAACCAGGCCGAGGGCCAACGGGTCGTCCGGTGCGACGAAAACCAGGTCGATCTGTTCCCTTTTGGCAAAGTCAACCAGGTTGTCCAGGTCAGTCGCCCGGATCGGGACCAATTCTGCCAGACCGGCTATGCCGCCGTTACCCGGCGCGCAATACAGCTTGCTGATGCGCGGGCTTTGCTTCAATTTCCAGACAATGGCATGTTCACGGCCGCCACTGCCGATTACCAATACTTTCATGCTCTGAATCAGTCCTCCCCTTCAATAATCGTCCGGCGGCCGGCGATCCGGATGCGGCCGGCGGCAAACAAGGCGATCGCCTGCGGCAGGATGACTTGTTCAGCCTCCTGCATGACCCGCAGCTGCAGGCTCTGCGGTGTGTCGTCCTGATGCACGGCCACCGCCTTCTGTAAAATGATCGGCCCCTGATCATAATGTTCATCGACAAAATGGACCGTGGCGCCGGTTAGCTTGACGCCATAAGCGAGAGCCGCCTCATGCGGCCGGATGCCGTACAGGCCGGTTCCGCAAAAAGACGGAATCAAGGCTGGATGGATATTGATGATCTTGTTGCGGTAAGCGTCGACAAAAGCCGGACCCAGCAAGCTCAGAAAGCCGGCCAGAACGACCAGCCCGATCGGCCATTCCGCGAGGGCGGCCAGCATGGCCTGGTCATATTCTTCCGGCGTGGCAAAGGATTTGCGGCTGACAATCCGGCAGGGTATGCCGTTTTGGGCCGCGCGCTGCTCGGCGTAGGTTCCGGGCCGCGAAGCGATGACACAGGCAATCCGGACATTGGCCAGGGTGCCGTCGGCGATCCGGTCGATGATGGCCTGGAGATTGGTGCCGCCGCCGGAAACGAATACTGCGATTTCAAGCATGGCTGGCCTCCCCGTCCTGTTCCGGCCGTCGGATCCGTTCATTTTGATTGGCCGGCAGTCCAGCCGGAAAGCTGCCGTCAAAACAGCTGGCGCAGTGTTGATCCGTCGTGCCGCGGGCCGAACGCGCCAGACCTTCCAGACTCAGGTAGCCCAGGCTGTCAGCGCCGATCATGGCGCAAATTTCGTCGCGTGTCAGGTGGCTGGCCGGCAGTTCGTCCTGGTTGGGTGTGTCGATGCCATAAAAACAAGGATACCGGACCGGCGGCGAGGCAATTCGCATATGGACAGCCGTGGCGCCGGCCTTTTTCAAAAGCAGGACGATGTGGCGGGTCGTCGTTCCCCGGACGATCGAGTCATCGACCAGAATGACGCGCTTGCCGGCTACGGCATGCCGCAGGGAAGCGAATTTCAGAGCTACGGATAATTCCCGCTGCATTTTGTTCGGCTGGATGAAAGTCCGGCCCACATAGCGGTTCTTCAGCAAACCCTGGCCGTAAGGGATGCCGCTCGCCCGCGCATAGCCCATCGAGGCGGAAAGGCCGGAATCCGGTGCGCCGATCACCAGGTCAGCCTGGCAAGGCTGCTCGAGGGCCAGCTGCTGGCCGGCGTTAAAACGGGATTGCTGGACGTCCACGCCGTCCACCACGCTGTCCGGGCGCGCGAAATAGACATATTCGAACAGGCAGGGCCGGCAGCGGTGCGTTGCTTCAGCCGAGTCCGTTTCAGCCGGATGGGCTGCCAGTCCGGCTGCGGAAAGAGTGATGATTTCACCCGGACGGACATCGCGGACGAATTCACCGCCGATGGAGTCGATCGCACAGCTTTCCGAAGCCAGGAGCCAGGTGCCGTCCAGCCGGCCCAGGCAGAGCGGCCGGATCCCCAGCGGATCGCGAAAGCCGATCACTTTGCCCGGCGTCATCAGGACAACCGCATAGGCGCCGCGGATCTCGCCAATCATCTGCCGGATGGCCGGCTCGATATGGTCGGTCAGGATACGGTTGCGCGCCAGCAGGGTCAACAGGATCTCGGCATCGGACATGGTCTGGAAAATCGCACCGCCATCCTGCAATTTCCGCCGCAGGTCGTGGCTGTTGTTCAGGCACCCGTTCATGGCCAGGGCCAACTGCCCGGCGCGGTACTTGATCAGCATCGGCTGGGCGTTGGCCAAACCGGTCTCGCCATGCGCCGGATAACGGACATGCCCGATGGCCGCGTGCCCTTGCAGCACATTCAGCGTCAACTCGTCAAAGGCTTCGACAACCAGTCCCTGACCGCGCTGGCAAAGGATGGAACCCCGGTTGTTGACAGCGATGCCGGCGCTGTCCTGACCGCGGTGCTGCAAAGCAAAAAGACCGATATAAGCCTGTCTGGCCGCATCGGTCCGCTGGGCCTCCGGATCGAAGACGCCGATGACACCGCATTCATCCTGCCATTCCCGGCGCGGGAGCTTAGCGTACATGCAGTTTCTCCTCCAGGCGCTTTTGCCGCTCGGCGACCGAATCGGCCATCCGGGTTTTAAAGCGATGCAGCCGGCCGGCCAGCTGTTCATCCTGGAGAGCCAGGATCTGGGCGGCCAATATGGCGGCGTTGGCCGCGCCGTCGATCGCGACCGTGGCTACCGGAATGCCGGTCGGCATCTGGACGATCGCATACAGGGCATCCTGCCCGGCCAGTGCGCCGCTCTTGACCGGCACACCGATCACCGGCAGAATTGTCTGCGCGGCCAAAACGCCTGGCAGATGCGCTGCCAATCCGGCGGCGGCGATGATCACGCCAAAGCCCCGGTCGGCAGCCGTGCGGGCCAGTTCGGCGGCCAGCTCCGGCGTTCGGTGCGCCGAACAGATTTTCGCTTCAAAGGAAATACCAAAGTCAGTAAGGTGGCGAAAACAGGTTTCCATGACCGGAAAGTCCGAATCGCTGCCCATAATGACCAACACTTTATCTTGCATGTTTATCCTCCCGGATTGTTCTTCGTCCGCGCCTTTCGGCAGCGGTGCCGCTCGCCGGTCATCGGCCAGACGCCGGACAGATACCCAAATAGTAGCAATTTCAGCCGGTTTTTGTCAATCCGGGCTAACCGGACCGGCAGCCCGGATTATCTGCTCATCAAAAGATGGCTGCAGGATCTGCCCGGGCTGCAGGACGAGGAAGCGATCGTCATCCCAGGGACCATTGATAAAATCTTCCAGCAGCTGCATGTCGCCGGTCAGTTCGTCGTACTGCCAGTCGAACGCTGCCGCGCATTCGCGGGGGAACTGGCGGTTCTGCCGGTCGCGGCAGGTCAGGCC
>JAEXPB010000239.1 GCA_023438965.1 Bacillota bacterium
TTCCTGGGCTATCCCTGCCTGCAGGCCGCCGACATCCTGATTTACAAGGCCGATTTCGTGCCGGTCGGCGAAGACCAGCTGCCGCATCTGGAACTGACGCGGGAGATCGCCCGCCGGTTCAATTTCCTGTACCGGGAGGTCTTCCCCGAGCCGCAGCCGCTGCTGACCGCTGCCACGGTTCTCCCCGGCACGGATGGCCGCAAGATGTCCAAAAGCTACGGCAACACCATCTCCTTCGCCGACACGCCGGAAACCGTGCGCCAGAAGGTGATGAACATGGTCACCGACCCGGCCCGCATCCGCAAGAGCGATCCGGGGCATCCGGAGGTTTGCTCGGTCTTCGCCTTCCACAAGGTTTTCAGCCCGGACGAGGTGCCGGAGATCGAATCCAGCTGCCGCAAAGGCGAAATCGGCTGCGTCCAGTGCAAGAAGCGTCTGCATGAGAAGCTTCAGTCATTTCATCAGCCGATACACGAGAAGCGGATCCAGCTGCTGGAGAAGCCGGCGTACCTGCACGAGCTCATCGAGGACGGTTCCGACCGAGCCCGGATCCAGGCGGCCGCCACACTGGCCGAAGCCCGTTCAGCCATGAAAGTCGCACCCTGACCGCAACGATGGATAACGAAGCGGCTCGGCCGATCGATTTGAAAATCAGCCACTTCGAAGGTCCGCTCGATCTGCTCTGCCATCTGATCGAGAAAAACCGGATCGACATATATGATATTCCGGTTGTCCAGATCACGGACCAGTATCTGGCTTATCTGGACAGTCTGCAGGATCTGGACATGGAAGTGGCCAGCGAATTTCTGGTCATGGCGGCGACCCTCCTGCACATCAAGTCGCGCATGCTGCTGCCCCAGAAGGAAAGCGCCGAACGCGGGCCGGAGGGCGACCCGCGCGAGGAACTGGTCCTGCGGCTGCTGGAATACCGCCGCTGCAAGACCCTGGCCACCGATTTGAAAGAACGTCACGACACCTTTGCCGCCTGTGCCTTCCGCCTGCCGGAATCACCGGACCGCCTGGGGCTGTCGATGACCGTACCGGCGGAGAACCTGAACTGGGACCTTTTCCTGCAGGCCTGCCGCCAGATTGTCCGCCAGAACCAGATGCGCTTCAGCGACCTGTCCAGCCGGCTCACCACGATCCTGAAACGGGACAAGGTCTCGCTGAAGGAGAAAATGCGCGATATCTGGCGGGCGGTGGTTCGCCAGTCGCGGGTCTTTTTCAACGAATTGTTCCCGGCCGGCCGAACCAGCCGGACCGAGCAGGTCACCGGTTTTCTGGCTTTGCTGGAGCTTTTGCGCCTGAACAAGATCCGGGCCCGGCAGGAACGCAACTTCGACGTCATCCTGCTGGAATGTGATCCGCATGCGGCGATCGATGACGACGAAGCCCTGAACCAGTTCCTGACCGCAGCGCCGGTGGAGGAGAAGGATTATGACTGAGCAGAGCAACCAGTTGCAGCACGAACGACTGGCTGATTTCCTGGATGCCGGCGAGGATTCGTTCCGGCTGTTGCCCGAGGATGCGCCCGGCGCCCTGGAGGCGATTCTTTTTGCGTCCGGCGACCCGGTGCCGCTGGAAAAGCTGCAGCAGATCACCGGCCTGGAACGCAGCCAGCTGCGTGTCATCCTGAACAACATGGCCGACCGCTGCCAGCGTGACCGCCAGCGCGGCATCCTGCTGCGGGAAATCGACGGCAGCTGGCTGCTGTGCACCAAGCCTGGCCAGAGCGATGTCCTGCGCCGGCTCTTCCAGCCGCGTCATCGGCCGCCCCTTTCGCAGGCCGCGTATGAGACCCTGGCGATCATCGCCTATAACCAGCCGGTGACCCGGGCCCAGGTTGAAGCAGTGCGCGGCGTGAACAGCGACAGCATCATCGGACGGCTGATCGAGCGCAATCTGGTCTGTGAAGCCGGCAGTCTGGATGCTCCGGGCCGGCCGACCCTGTTTGCCACTACCGACCAGTTCCTACTGGATTTTGGCTTGCGATCGGTCAAGGACCTGCCGCCGATGGAAATGTTGATGTATGGCACGCTGCGCGATTTCGAGAATTCGCTTGAGGAGGCGGCTGGCCGGCATCGCGACAACCAGATGACCATCGACCAGCTGGTGCAGGTCGTCGGCCCGGGCCAGGTATCCGGTCAGGCGATCGGACGGGCATCCGGCCAGACCGATGGCACGGAAACAGCCGCGCCGGCGGAAATGCCGCCGGACGGGGAGACCATGCCCGGCAGCGAGGTCTTGCAGCTGTCCGGCGCCTTTTTTGCCGACGAACCGGCAACGGACAGCCTGGATGATGAAATCGGCGAAGAAACATGATTTATTCTGTAAAAATGGCCTTGCTTCAGGTTGATCTCTTGCCGACCATAAATTATAATCATACTCGGTGGGATATGGGTTTTATCCGCCAGTCCGGCGCATCGCCGGATGCAACCCTGAGATAATGAGGTGAAATGAATGGGATCACGGGAGAAAATGACCGAGTATATCGAAAAACGAACCTCTCTGGATGCCGCCCATACAGCCGAGGATGTTTGTCGCAAGCGCATCCGGCTGTTGCTGGATCCGGACAGTTTTGTCGAACTGGATTCCCTGGTTGAAGCCCGCGGGTTAAAATTTGGCTTCGCGCGCCCGGCAGTGGCCGGCGACGGCGTCGTGACCGGATATGGCACGCTGGATGGCCGGCTGGTTTATGTCGCGGCCCAGGATCCGGCGGTTTATGGCGGTTCGATCGGCCAGATGCACGCCGGCAAGATTTGCAAGGCAATTCAGCTGGCTGCTGCCGCCCGCGTTCCGTTCATCGGCCTTTATGATACAGGCGGCGCGCGCATCGAAGAGGGCATTGTCGGCCTCGAAGGGCTGGGCAGCCTGCTGGGCAGCCTGGACGCCGCTTCCGGCGAAATCCCGCTGATTGCCGGTGTCTTTGGGCCATGCGCCGGCGGCGCCGCATTTGCTGCTGCTGCGAGCGACTTCGTCCTGATGAGCGAGAAAGGATCCGGCCTCTTCATGAATGGCCCGATGGTCGTTTCCGGAGCGGAGAACAAGGCTATCGAACCAGCCGATATCGGCGGCGCGAAGGTGCATGCCGGCGAAACCGGCCTGGCTTCGCTGACGGCGCCGGATGAAGCCGGCCTGATCGCCCAGATCCGCAGCCTGCTCGACTATCTGCCCGATAGCGGCGATGGTTTTCTGAACCCCGGCCCGATCACTGATGATCCCAACCGGGTGTCCGATCGTCTGGATGAGATCGCCTCCGATCTGGACAACGGCTATGATATGCGCGAAATCATTGCCGAAACCGTCGATGCCGGTTCTTTCCTTGAACTGGCCGCCCAGTATGCACCAGGCATCGTTACCGGTTTGGCCCGCCTGAACGGGCAAACGGTCGGCGTTCTGGCGAATGCCGCGCCCCGGCTGGATGCGGCCATGTCCCGCAAGGCCGTACGCCTGATCGGGCTCTGCAGCCGCTTTGCCTTGCCGCTGGTTACCTTCACCGACGCCGAGGGCTATGTCATTGGGCTTGCCCAGGAGAAAGCCGGGCTGGTTCAGGCCGGCGCCGACCTGATGCAGGCCATGCTCCGCTTTGATTTGCCGCGGATCGGCTTGATTGTCGGCAAAGCCATCGGCACCGCCTACCTGACCTTGAACAGCAAGAGCTGCGGCGCCGACCTGGTTTACGCCTGGCCGACCGCGGAAATCGCCGTGGTCAATGCCGACACCGCCGCCCATATCGTCTATCGCAAGGACATCGCCGCCGCCGCTGATCCGGCCGCCGCCCGCAATGGCTTTGTCCAGCGTTACGCGGATGAGATTGCCAGCCC
>JAEXPB010000257.1 GCA_023438965.1 Bacillota bacterium
ATACCGATCATACGCTGGTGACTGCCGGACCCTACCGTCTGGTCAGGCACCCGCTGTATGCGTCCCTGATATGGATGTTTACCGGCGGCGCCCTGATCTACCGCAATTATTTGAGCCTGCTGCTGACCGTTCTGGTCTTCGTCCCATTCATGACTTACCGGGCCCGTCAGGAGGAGAAGCTGCTGCAGGCCGAATTCCCGGAATATGCCGCCTATCGCCAAAGCACGGGCATGTTTCTCCCATGTCCGTGGAAACGCCGAAGGAGTTGATTACATATGACTGAATTCAAACCGGTAACCATCACAGCCGGCAGTTTTGCTTTCTGCCGGTACACCGTGGCGATCCTGTGCTGGCTGAGCCTGATCCTGCAGCGCAAGGAGCTGGTCATCGCCGTCTGCGCCATCATGCTGCTCTCGGTTATCCTCAAGGTCCGCCGGGCGCCCCTGATCGTCCTCTACCGGTACACGATCGACCAGATCTGGCCGTCAAGACCGGTGGTGGTCGATGAGAAGGGCATCCGGTTCTCGCACCTGGTCGGCTTCGGCTTCAGCCTGATGTGCATCCTGGTCCTCTATTGGGGCCGCCCGATTGCCGGCTGGATCCTGACCGGCCTGCTGGCGGTCATGAAAACCTCGGCCGCGCTGGGGTACTGCTCCGCCCTGAAGGTTTACAATTGCATGAACAACGGCACCTGCTGCCGGGTCGGCAAAGCTGTGCGGAAGATCCGGCATGATTGACGGGCATGAACAGATCGGCAACGGTGTGCTGCCGGAGATCGGCGGCCTGTCGACCTACTCGCTGCTGGTCGGCCTGGGTCTGCTGGCCGGTGTCCTTTACATTGTCTGGCGCAATCGCCAGGCCGGTCAGGCCGGACCGGACGGGACCAGGCGCACCAGCCAGACATTGATCATTGTCGCCGCTGCCCTGATCGGGGGGACCATCGGCGCCAAGGTGCCGGTGCTGCTGCAAAGCCCGCGCCTGGAAACCTTGCTGTTCGGCAAGTCCGTGGTCGGCGGCCTGCTGGGCGGCACCCTGAGCGTTTTCCTGGCCAAGCGCCTCGGTCACATCCGGCTGCGCCTGGGCAACACCATTGCGCCGGCCGCTGCACTTGGCCTGGCGATCGGACGACTCGGCTGCTTCTGCAATGGCTGTTGCTATGGCGTGCCGGTCAGCTGGGGCGTCGATTTCGGCGATGGCATCCGGCGCCTGCCGACACAGCTGATGGAAGCCGGCTTCCAGTTCACGGCCTTCCTGATCCTGCATGTCCTGCATGACCGGATCAAGACGCCAGGCATCTTGTTCAAACTCTATGTGATCGCCTATTTCGCCTTCCGGTTCGGCCTGGAATTCGTCCGGGTCAATCCGGTTTTCTGGCTTGGTTTGACCATCTACCAACTGCTCTGCCTGGCCGGCATCATCTGGATGGGACTGATGCTGACGCTGGCCGGCCGGCGGCGCCGCAACAAACAGCCCGCGGACAACGCGACCGATGCCCACACGAGGTGAATGTGCATGGAGGACCTGAAAAAGAAAAAACTGGTGATCTGGATCCTGTCGATTGGCGGTTATCTCCTGGCGACCATCATCGTCCCGCTGATCTGGACCTATCTGCTCTCCGGCCGCGACACGTCGCAGACCGATCCGACCTTCATCTTCGTCGTCGCCGGCATTTCGCTGATCGTCTGGATACCGGTGGTCCTGGTGGCCTTCCGGATGCTGAAGAAGACCGGTTACAAGGAAGCAATCATCTTCCTGGCTGCGGCCACGGTCGGATCCTTCCTGCTGACCCGGGGCTGCTGGGCTTTCTGAACCGGCCGGGCGGGCGTCCGGCGATGATCCGCCGGATCGGCCAGACCAGCGGCTATAGCCGGCCGAACGCGCGTCGGCTATAATGAAGTGGGAACCCAGCCAATCTGAACGATTTGTTTCCGAAGGGGGGTATGCAGATGAAAATCTTCAAGATGGTCTTTGCCGGAATAGTCCTGATTATCCTGGAAATGCTGGCGGAGTTTCTGGTGACCTTGCCGCTGGGGACGCCGGCATCCGAAGAGCTGGCCGTCATTCGCCAATACCTGGTCTGGGAGTTCCTGCTCGCGGCGCTGCCGGCCGGCGCGCTGACCTTTCTGGCGGCGCTGGTCCTCCGCCTGAAAACCCGAAAGGACGCCCTGCTGCATGGCATTGTCTGGACCGGCCTGTTCCTGCTCTACATGCTGGCGGTGGCCATCGGCAACCAGCGCTTCGGTCCGGTCTTCGGCAATATTTCCTTTTATGTTCTGCTGGCGCTGTATTTCCTCGGCCCGCTGGTCATGGCGCAGGTCAGGAAGCTGCCGGCCTGAATCCGGACCGGCTGCTGCCAGTGCCGCCAGTCAAGCCAGCTTTTTCGAGAAATGCTGGTAGTCCTTGTCGCCGTTCCAGTCGCCGCCCCAGGACCAGCCGTATTGCCTGAACAGCTTGTAGCACAAGTCGTCATGATCGATTTTCCCGGTGAATTCCCGGGTGCGGTCGACATATTCGGCGCCGTTGGGCGGAGCGACCCGATCGCCGACAATATAGGGATTGAGCTGCGGATTGATATCGATCGCCGCGCCATAGCTATGCTGGGACAAGGTTTTCGTGCCATAGACATAACGATAGCAGAAGCCGGAGGTGTTGTTGGCTGCCATGGACAGGTTGTCGTTGGCAGCCTCGCCGTAATCGTCGACCAGGCGGACCGAGGTCAGCGGATATTTGGCCTGGTAGAGCGCATAGAAGATC
>JAEXPB010000057.1 GCA_023438965.1 Bacillota bacterium
CACCCAGGGTCTTCCCCGTGTTGAGGAATTGTTCGAAGCCCGTAAACCGAAGGGTCAGGCGATCATCTCGGAGATCACCGGCGTAGTCCGCATCGAGGAAACCGCCAAGCGCAAACGCGACATCACCGTAACCGGCGCCGACGGCGAAGCAGTGACCTATACGATTCCGCTGAGCGCCCCGTTGCTGGTCAGCAATGGTGACAGCATCGAAGCCGGCGACCTGTTGACCGACGGTTCCGTCAATCCGCACGACATCATGCGGATCAAGGGCGTCCGCGGCGTCCAGAAGTACATCATCAAGGAAGTCCTGAAGGTATATAAAAACAATGGTGTTGAGATCAATGACAAGCACATTGAAATCATCACCCGCCAGATGATGCGCAAGATCCGGATCGATGATCCGGGCGACACCGAGTTGATGACCGGCAGTACCGTTGACATGTTCGATTTTGAGATCGAGAATGCCCGCGTCCTGGCGACCGGTCAGACACCGGCGAGCGGCAAGCGCGTCCTGCTGGGCATCACCAAGGCTTCGCTGGCGACCGAATCCTTCCTGTCGGCTGCATCTTTCCAGGAAACCACCCGTGTCCTGACCGATGCGGCTGTCAAAGGCAAGATCGACCCGTTGCTTGGCCTGAAGGAAAATGTCATTATCGGCAAACTGATCCCGGCCGGCACCGGCATGCCCCGTTACCGCAATATTTCAGCCGTCCCGGTTGTCGAACAGAATTTCGACCTGCTCGAAGTCTGATCCCAAGCCCCGCTTATTGAAAAACACCGGTGTCCCAAAGGATGCCGGTGTTTTTTATGTGGTTTTGGCTGGATCTGTTGCGGTCGGACTGTCGGGCGGAAGGTCCTTGGATCGCTCATCAGCTGCGTCGGCCACCCGACCGAGGGGCGGCAGCGGTTCGGTGTCGTAGATTGCGGCAGAATCCCGATTGCGTTGGGTATCCGGCCATCGGTTCTCGCGCAGCCATTGTTCAAGCGTTGGCCGCAGTTCGGTGCTGCCGACCAAATAGTCGATGGATACTTCATGAAAACGTGCCAAATGGATAATGGTGTCCAAATCCGGTGTCCGTTTACCCAGCTCATAATGCGTATATGTAACCCGGGGAACCATGATTTTCCGGGCCATGACCGTTTGGGTCATATTTTTTTCAGCGCGGAGCAGCCGCAAGCGTTCGGGCAGATTGGCCATGTCCTTCAACACCTCTCGCGACTGATTATACTGATTCAATGTAGCTGGTTGCAACATTATAAGCAGGTTGGAAAACTTAAAAAACGATATTGTCGCGAAATGTTACATATTCGCAGAATATAGTTGACACTGTTGCATATCGCGACTATGATATTATATATCTCAACCCACCCATCCTGGGCAGCGGGGATACGCCCCCAGGCAACCTGTTGGATAGTTGAGTGATCACTCAACCGGGAGGAATCATCACGATGCGGGAATGGCTGATAGAGCTGCGGCGAAGTAAAGGCCTGACACAAACAGCCGTCGCCGAGATGGCCGGCATATCCAGAGCTTATTATGCGCAATTGGAATCAGACCAGCGGAATCCATCCATCAAAGTGGCGATTCGGTTGGCCCGGCTTTTGGCGTTCGACTGGACTTCGTTTTACGAGCATAATCTGCTTCGGTCACAGGAGGACTCAGAGATATAGCGGACCGTTTGGCCGGTTCGCCTGACTGGTAATGATCCCGGGCCGGCCGTTGTAGTGATCAACAAGCTGCTGGATCAAGGCGGTATCCTCCGACCGGAAGATTAGAGGCATGCGAATCATTACCTGCAGCTGCTGCAGCGTTTCCAGCAGCTGCGGCACCGCCGCAGCATCGGCGGCATTGTCCAAATCGAGGCAGATCGCCGGCGGTTCATCCTCCGCTGCGGTCAGGACATCGTCGAGCAGACTGTCGGGGTCATTGACCTCGACAACCGGACAGCGGCTGAGATCATCAACCGGCCAGGTTTCGCGGGCCGAGCAGATCAGCCGCGGCAAGTCGGACTGGATCGGTTGACCGGCTTGGGACGGCTGGATGTCGGCGGTAAGGGCCAATCCCAGCTGCCGGATATGGTCCGGACCGGTACCGCAGCAGCCGCCGATCAACCGGACCGGCGAATGTACCAGCCGGGTCATGGCTGCAGCGAAAGCGGCGGCATCCATCGGGAAAACTGTCCGGCCGTCAACAACGCAGGGCAAGCCCGCATTCGGCTTGAGCAACAGCGGAACAGGACTGATTGCCAGCAGCGGTTGGATCAGACTGCCGAGTTTTTCCGGCCCGAAGGAGCAATTGACGCCAAAGGCGCTGGCACCCAGACTGACCATGGTCAGCAAGCCTTCGGTCAGGCTGTTGCCGGACAGGGTTCGGCCGTTGGCTTCCATCGTGAGCGAAACCATGACCGGCAGGTCGCATTCGGCCCGGACCGCCAGCACCGCGGCTCGTGCTTCGGCCATATCCAGCATGGTTTCGGCGACAAAAAGGTCGACGCCGGCTGCCAGCAAACCGCGAACTTGCTCGCGGAAGATATCGACCAGTTCACCCAGCGTCAGATCACCGGCCGGGTATAGGAATCGACCGGTCGGTGCCAGGTCGCCGGCGACAAATACCGGCCGGTCCGGCCACGCCTTGCGGTTTTCGTCGCGTACCGCGATGGAGAGCGCAGCCAACCGCTGGTTGAGGGCGGTGACATCGGTGCCGTCCAAATGATAATGGCTAAGTTTCGCCCGATTGGCGCCAAAAGTGAAGGCGTAGACAATTTGGCTGCCGGCGTCATAATAGGCCCGCTGCAAATCCTGCAGGACTGCGGGGTGTTCGAGGACCCAGGTCTCCGGGCATACACCGGCCGGCATGCCGGCGGCCTGCAGATGGGTACCGGTCGCGCCGTCCAGCAGCAGCGGACCGGCGGCCAGCAACTGACGAAAAAAGGCTTGATTCATGATGATTCCTCCTCAAAACAGATGCCGCTGGCATCCAGGAAACGGACATTCTCAATCCGGTCGGTCCAGGTGCCGGCGGCGGCGGCCAGCGGGTGCCCCAGCGGATTGATAGTCAGCTGGGCCAGCCGCTTGCTGGTGATGTAAACTTCCGAAAGATAACTGGTGATCCAAGCTGAAGCGCCGGGCTGGATGGATTCGCCGAGAATGGTGACCTGACGCGGCAAACGGCTGTTGGATGTCGCCGGCAACAGCAAAATATCATAATTGCCTTTGCTGGCCCGGGCGGCCAGGTCCGGCCAGTCCGTACCGGTTGGCGTAACCGTCAGTCCCGCCTGCCGAAGCGTTTCGGCGATTTGTTCCGCTTTCAACCGGTTGCTGGAGGCCACTTGATCATCAATACCCTGAAAGTAGTACAATTTCAAGGACTGGCCGGCTAATGCCTGCATGGAGCTTTGCTGCAGCGCGCTGAGCTGTCGGCCGGCGGCGCTGAGCAGAACGGCCAGCCGTTGGGACGGCCGCTGGATGATATTGCTGGCCTGGGG
>JAEXPB010000318.1 GCA_023438965.1 Bacillota bacterium
TAACGGAAAGTTGCCGCACTGAGCTGGCCGGACTGCAAGATGGTTTTCTCCTGTCCCGAAAAGTAGTCTTGATGCAGAATCAGCTTCGTCATATCCATCACTCTAACCTTTCCTTAATGGTCATTAAAACAAATGTGTCGTAACGTTATTACGACCAGATTAGCACACGCCAAATTGAATGACAAGATATTCGGCACATTTTACCTTATAATGCCGTTATTGTTATGCAGGTTGTATAAAATAATTTATGGTTTATGTCATAACGTTACCAGTCAATTCAAACCATTAGCCGGTCAAGGGGATGACTGCGATTAAAACACCCAGTGGTTGGTCACCGATTGTCGGCGATATGCGTTCAGCTGTATAAGATCGGCCATTTGATTGACTGCCGTCATACCTTTGCGTATAGTAGAGTAATAATTGTACCAGCTCGCTTTTGCCAGCCATAACACTCGGATCGGGCAGTCAGCCCGCAGGAGAAGATAAAATGAACAAGCAAACCTTACTATCCAATTTCATCGCATATCCTGAATCGATCAATGACCTGAACGGACAGACAGTTTTCATGGCCCGCGAGCAAGAGGCGGATGTCCTGATCATCGCCGGCGGCGACCTGGGCTTTGCCGGCGAAGACTTCATAGCCGACGGCTGCCGTTGCCGCAAGGCGCCGCTCACCCACGACAATGCCGTCAACCTGCGCCGGTTGTTTCCATTCACAGCGCCGCGCCAGGGTTTGGCGTCGGACCGCTCGCTTGGCGTCGGCGATCGACTGGGCGTAGCCGGTCCGGGGCATCTCCGGGTTTTCAAGAAGTATGATGCTTTCCCGATCCTGGCCCAGCAGTCGATCCGTGAGCTGACGCTGACCGGCCGGACTTATGAGGATGTCCTCGACTGCGTCACCTTTGCCGTATATCGTGCCGGCTACCGCGATGGATTCGGTGCCGACGGCGATCATCTGAAAAAGCCGGAAGAACTGGAATACGCCCTGCGCTGCGGTTTTACCATGATTACCCTCGACTGCAGCGAGCACATCCGGAATGATGTCGACAGCATGACCGATGCGCAGGTCGACCAGGCTTACCAGGCTGACGCCGCGCTGGAACAGCTCTATCTCGGCCGGTCGTTCACCATTGGCAACGATGCGGTCCTGACCTTCGGTCAATCCGAATTCCGCCGGATGACCCTGATCTACAACCAGGCGATCCGCTTCGCCGCCACGATTTATGAACGTTATATCCGGCCTAACCCGGTTGATTTTGAAATTTCCATCGACGAAACAGCGACACCGACCACACCGCTGCAACATTACTATGTCGCCAGCGAACTCCGTCGCCGCGGTGTGGTTTTCGCCACCCTCGCGCCGCGCTTTTGCGGCGAATTCCAAAAAGGGGTCGACTATATCGGCGATCTGCGGCAGTTTGAGCGCGACTTTGCTGTCCATGCTGCTGTTGCCAGTCATTTTGGCTATAAAATCAGCGTCCACTCCGGCTCAGACAAGTTCTCCGTCTTCCCTATTGTCGGCCGCCTGAGTCAGGGACGTTATCACCTGAAAACCGCCGGCACGAACTGGCTGGAGGCCATCAAGCTGGTGGCGATGAAACAGCCCGCCCTCTATCGGGAGATTCACGCTTTCGCGCTGCGGAATTTCACCGAGGCCCGCCGCTATTATCATGTCACCACTCGTCTGGACCTGATCCCGGATCTGGCAGGCCTGCCGGATCAGGAATTACCTGTTTTGTTTGCGCAAAACGACGCCCGCCAGCTGATCCACATCACCTACGGACTCATCCTGACCGCCCGCCGGCCGGATGGCGCTTATTTGTTCCGCGCCCGGCTGTATGCTTTCTGGCAGGAAAATGCCGACGCCTATGCCGATCTGATCGAACAGCACATCGGCCGGCACCTGGCGACTCTTGGCTGTCCGGCCAGAGACCAGGTGTAATGACCGAAAATCACGCGAACATTCATTAGCGCCGCTTATTTGCCGTCATCCGTCTCGTCACTTTTCTTGACCAGCCAGCGCAGGAAGAAATAGCTGATCACGCCGATGACGATCATCGCCAGCAGGAAGAGCGGGTAGGTGATCCGCCAGTTATCCGGGCCGGTCATCATCGACCACTCGGACATGCCGCCGATACCGGCCAGCAGGGACAAGGGCATGAAAATCGTGGTGATGACGGTCAGGCGACGGACTGAACGGTTGGTGCGGTTGGAGGAACGGGACATTTCATTGCTGCGCAGGGAAAGATCGATCTCCATCAGGCTGGTCGCCACATCGCGCAGCGTTTCCGTCAGTTCGAAGAGCCGCGTCAGATGGTCATAGACATCCCGGTAATGGTATACGGCCTTATCGGGGATAAACGGACAGTCCTTGCGACAGATCTTCACGAAGACCTCGCGTTCGTGGAACAGGCTCTTGCGCAGCGAGACCAGGGCACGGCGGATATGCTGCAGCGACTTCGGATCGAACTGGCCCGGGTGCTCCAGCACGGCGTCTTCTATATCCGCCAGCTCATCCTCGAGCGCCTCGAGCGCCTCGAACTTGCCGTCGACGACAGCGTCCAGGATCGTGTGCATCACGAAGGCGGGGCCCTGGCGGCAGGTATCCATTTCGCGCCGGACCAGCTCCTCGATGCCGTCGAGCAGGGGTTTGCCGTTGGCCGCGCAGCGGTCGATGCTGATCAGGAAATGATCGCTCAGGAAGAAATCGAGTTCGTGAACATGCAACGTTTTCTCAGCGTAGTCGAAGGCATTGAAGAGGATGAAGGATCCATCGGGGAAGTCGTCGATCTTGGGAATCTGGTTCACATCGAGGGCGTCTTCCACCGACAGAGGATGGAGCTTAAGCGGCTCGATCAGGGGATTCAGATCCTCGGCGACCGGATCGACATAATACAGCCAGAAAAATCCGCCCTCCCGGGCTTTATCGATCGCCTCGGCGGCGCTGTCGGTGCGGTTGAGCCGGCCGGCACGCGTGATATGGTAGAAACGTGATATGCCCATGGCTGAACTCCTCGTTTTTTATCCATTATACCGCTTCCGCGCACAAGGGGCGAGATGGCCTGCAGCCGGTCAGATCCGCTTGATCTGGCAGGTCGTCCCCTTGGTCTCCGCCATCAGGTTACGGATCAGCCGCCAGCAGGATGATTAGCGGCAGGCCCTTCTGAATCCGGCCCCGGAACAGGCGATAGCCGAATCAGGTGATGAAGGCGATACTATAAATGAACTGCCGGCGATGTTCGCAGGAATCATTGTCGTCTGATACCTTTTATTCGCGATATTCTGCGTTGGTTGCACAAAATCCCGGAAATAGGCGGTGATAATCTGTCATATTTGCGAACTTGTGTCTTCCTTGTTAATTAATATTGAAAATAAGTTTTACTCATGTTACAATCGCGAGTGTTGCAAATATGCAATATATTGACAACTGAATAGAAAGGTAACCCATATAAATCCGCAGATAAGGTGCGGATGTCCCTACGTGGCAACCTTAAATTGTCTACGCTATGGTGTTCTTTCGTTCTGTTCGATCATTAATAGCCCATCTCGCTTCGACCGCCGTGGGTTATTCTTTATTTAGCAGATGGTTTATGAAAGTAGACAGAGAACACTGGTATCTGTCTACTTTTTACTTTATTTCACTTGATTTGGGGGAGATGGGATCATGAAGGAATACAATTTGAAAGTGGCCGGTCTGGAACGGAAACTACCGGTCGTGCAGATCTCCGATACATTGGAAATAGCCAGTTTTGTCATTCTGGGCGACGCGGAGCTCGTGGTGCAGGCCGCGGCTGAACTCGTCAAGAAAATCCCGGAAGTAGATTATCTGATCACCGCTGAAGCCAAAGGCATCCCGCTGGTCCAGGAATTGGCCCGCTTGCTGGGGATGAAGCGCTATTTCGTGGCCAGAAAGAGCATCAAGCCCTACATGACCGAACCGCTGGTGATCGAGGTTTATTCCATTACCACGCAAACCAAGCAGATCCTTTGCCTGAGCCGGGAAGAAAGTGAACTGATTGCCGGCAAACGCGTCTTGATTGTGGATGATGTGATCAGCACCGGCGAGTCGATCAAGGCAATGGAATCCCTGGTCCGTAAAGCCGGCGGCAAAGTGGCCGGCAAGGCAGCCATTCTGGCCGAAGGTGATTCCGCCGAACGCAAGGACATCATCTATCTGGAGAAATTGCCGGTGTTTCCTGTCCATTTGGCGAGATAATCCGAATTGTCGCGATCATCCGTCCGGAGATAGGAGATAAGGCATTGAGCTTTACAGTAAACCAGATCACGTATCAATACAGCGCCGAGCATGAAAAGGTGCTGAAGCAGGTCAGCTTCGCTATTGCGCCCAGCCAGGTGACGGCAGTTGTCGGGCCCAGCGGCTGCGGCAAGTCGACGCTGGTCAGCATTCTGAGCGGCGTCATCCCGACGCTGATGCCCAATGGCATCCTGGAAGGTTCATTCGACGTCGGCCGGGATGTCCTGATTTCCGTCGTCAGCCAATCGCCCGAGAACCAGCTGTTTGGCTACGGTGTCGAAGATGCCATTTCCTTCGGCATCGAGAACATGGGGCTGGACAACGAGGAAATCGTCGAACGGGTCGAGTTTGTGCTGGATCTGCTGAACATCCAGCACCTGCGCAAGCGGTCGGTAGCCACGCTATCCGGCGGCCAGCGGCAGGCGGTCTGCATCGCCTCCGTGCTGGCCATGCGCCCGGACATCGTCATTATGGATGAGCCAGTCAGCTCGCTCGATCCTAACGGCAAGAAAATGGTCCAGTCCGTGCTCGATTCGCTCAAGCAAACCGGACAGACCACCATCATCGTCGACAATAACCTCGACTGGTTCGCCGGCATTGTCGATCATGTCGTCGGTCTGGCTGATGGCGAGGTGGTCTTTGACGGCGACAAGGACGCCTTTTTCGAGGATTTCGCCATCCAGGCGCGCCTGGGGGTTACCATTCCGCAGGAAGCGGAGATCTATCGCGAGCTCTCCCGCCGGATCCCCGACCTGAAAAAGTTCTACACGCTGAATGACGCCCGCCGGGAAATCAGCCGGATCCTCCCGCCTGCACCGGCTGCCGCTGCTGTTTCTGCCGAAGCTCCCGCGAACGGGCTGCCGTCGGCTGCCGGCGAGCCGGCGCCGGACGAGGCGATCCTGGTCGCCCAGGGTCTGGGCAAGACCTTCGCCGACGGTTTCCATGCCCTGATCGATGTCAACGCCAGCTTCAATCGCGGACGGGTCATTTCGATTCTGGGCCAGAACGGTTCCGGCAAGACCACCCTGGTCAAGCATTTGAACGGGTTGTACAAGCCAACCCGGGGCACCATCACGTATCGCGGCGCTTCTACCGCCGGCAAATCAGTCGCCCGGATCAGCAAGGACATCATCCTGGTCTTCCAGAATCCCGAGCTGATGCTGTTTGAAGAGACAGTCCTGCGCGAGTTGACCTTCTGCGCCCGCGCCCAGGGCGTCGATTTCAGCGAAGAGGCCGCCCTCGATGTGCTGCGGCAGTATCATCTGCTGGAGCAAAAGGACGACTTTCCCGTCAACCTGTCCATGGGCCAGAAACATCTGCTGACCATCCTGTCCGTACTGTTCTCCAGCGCCGAGGTGATCATTCTCGATGAGCCGACACTCGGCATGGACCTGTTTATCAAGAACCAGCTGGAGAACATCATCGCCCAGCTGAAAGCCCGGGGCAAGACCGTCATTGTCATCAGCCACGAAATTCCGCTGGTCTTCCGGATTTCGGACGAGATTCTGGTGCTCAATGACGGATACAAGCTGAAGCAGGACACCAAGGAAGTCCTGGCCGGCTGCGGGGAGATGTTTGCCGGCATCAATATCGCCTTGCCGCCGGTGGTTGTCCTGGCGCAGGAATTCGGCTTCCCCGTCTACTGCGACGTCGAGTCCCTGGTGCGCGAAATCACGGCCAGAACGGATATGCCAACCCGTGATCCCGATCTGGCAGGAGGCAATTAAATGGGCGATTTTCTGCAATATGTCGAAATAGATTCTTATCTGCACCGGCTGGATCCGCGGACCAAGTTCGTGTTTTTCCTGGTCATGTCGGTTCTGACATCCTT
>JAEXPB010000344.1 GCA_023438965.1 Bacillota bacterium
GTCCTGGGCATCATCCTCAGCCTGACCTATATGAAAACGCACAAGGACAGAAACCCTTCACCGAGTTTTGCCCTGACCCTGGTCATTTTGCCGATGATCGTCACGATCATCATCCTGCTGGTCGGCAGCAATATCGCCCGCGCATTCAGTCTGGCCGGCGCCTTTTCGATCATCCGCTTCCGCAGCGCGCCGGGCGACCCGAAGGATATCTCCTTTGTCCTGTTCGCCATGGCCATCGGTCTTTCCTGTGGCATGGGCTACATGGGCTATGCGATCATCGTCGCGCTGATCCTCTGCGCCGTCATGCTGGCCCTGGATTTCTTCAAGTTCGGCCGGCTGCGCGCCGGTTCACGGCTGCTGAAGATCACCATCCCGGAAAACCTCGACTACCAGGACGCTTTCGATTCTATTTTGAGCAAGTACGCCCTGGCCTGGACGCTGCAAAAGGTCAAGACCACCGACCTCGGCAGCCTGTACGAGCTGCATTATTCGATTACCACGCGACCGGAGACCCGCGACCGTGACTTTATCGACGAGCTGCGCTGCCGCAACGGCAACCTGAACATCACGCTGATCCTGACCCCGCAAAACGGGGAATATTAGGCCGGCTTCGCTCATCCGGCGTAATTGGACAAATATAGAATCCTTCCGGGCATCTGCCCACGTTTCGCCGCCCTCGGTCAATCCCGCCGGGGCGGCTTTTCTATGGCGCGATCTCCTGCTAAAATAATCACGGAAGATCATCATGCCTTGCCGATTGAGCAAATCATAAGGAGTGCCTATGGACAAGATCGGACTGGCCTTGGGCGGCGGCGGTTCCAAGGGCGCCTACCAGCTGGGTGCCTGGCAGGCTTTCCGCGAATTGGGCCTTGAATTTGCGGCGATCGCCGGCACGTCGATCGGCTCGGTGAACGGTGCCTTCATGGTCGGCGACAATTATGACGGTGCCTGCGCGATGTGGGAAAACCTGCGCCTGGAGCAATGCCTGGCTTTCTCGGAGAATCGGACCGTCGGCTCAACCGATCTGCTCAGCTTGAAAAACGCCAATCTGCTGGCGCACGAGCTGATTACCCAGCGCGGCCTGAATACCGCCCCGCTGCGCGAACTGCTCAGCCAATACATTCAGGAAGACAGGATTCGGCAAAGTCCGATCCAGTTTGGTCTGATGACGACGCTATTTCCTAATCTGAACGCTGCGCCGCGCTGGATCCAGGATATCCCGCCGAACCAGCTGATCGACTATATCATGGCCAGCGCCGGTTTCCCCGGCCTGCAGATGGTCGAGATCGACGGTCAACGCTACCTGGACGGCGGCGTTGTGGACAATGTGCCGATCTCGATGCTCAAGGAGCAGGGCTTCCGCCGGATTGTCGCAGTTGACCTGGGCAAGCACGCCAGCCTGCAAAGCCCGCTGCTCGATAACCTGCAGCTGACCTATATTCATAACCGGATGGACCTGGGCGGCACTTTTGACGTCACGCCGCCTGTCCTGGCCAGGAACCGCCGGCTGGGCTATCTGGACACCCTGAAGGCGTATGGCCGCCTGGCGGGCGACTATTATGCCTTCGATCCGACAACCTGGCAGACGCTGATCCGGCGCTATGGGCCGGAGCATGTCCAGGGCTTCGAGCAGGCGGCGATCGCCTATGATCTCGATCGCGACCGGATTTATAATGACACCGGTTTCCTGGCGGCGATCCGGAACCGGCGACAGACGGCGCAACAGGAATACCTTGAACGCCGCCAGTCCCTGCAGATCGAGAAGAAATTCTCGGCCATCCGCAACGGCAAACTGAAGGTCCTGAACCTGCTGCCGCCGATGCGGCTGGCCTTCTTGCTGGAAGCCACCGCCCGGGCCCGACACACCGGCAGCAAGCTGATGGTCCCGATGCATCTTTTTCCCAATGTCGATCTGGCGGCTCAGGCGCTTTGCCTGCTCGACGGGGAAACCGGCGCGGAATAAAAACCGGCGCGCCGGATCAGGCGGCACGCCGGTAAGATGGCCAGGTCGACGCGGGTTGTACCTTCAGCGGCAATCAAACGACATTTTTCGGCTGGCCGGCGAGGAACGCGCGCAGGTTGTCGACGGCGATGTCCATCAGGCGGGCCCGGCTTTCTTTGGGCGCCCAGGCGATATGCGGCGTGATGATGCAGTTGGGCGCGTCAAGCAGCGGGTTGTCGGCCTTGATCGGCTCGCTGGAGACAACGTCCACGGCGGCATAGGCGACTTTGCCGGATGCCAGGGCGGCGCGCAGGTCGGCTTCGACGACCAGCGGACCGCGGGAGGTGTTGATCAGGATCACGCCGTCTTTGATTTTGACGATCGAGCCTTGATTGATAATCCCCTGGGTCGAGGGGAAGAGCGGGCAATGCAGAGAGATGACATCCGCCAGGGCGAGCATCTCGTCCAGCGCGGCATACCGGATGTCGGCGGTTTCCAGGGCCGGATTCCGGTTCTCGTCGACCGCCAGCACCTTCATGCCCAGGGCGACGGCAATCCGGGCGGTGGTTTGGCCGATGCGGCCGAAGCCGATGATGCCCATGGTCTTGCCGGCCAGTTCGATCAACGGGTAGTTCCAATAGCTGAAATCCGGGCAGCGGCTCCAGTCGCCGGCCTTGACGCTCTCGCTGTGGGCGCCGACGTGATGGCAGACCTCGAGCAGCAGCGCAATCGCCAGCTGGGCCACTGCCGCCGTGCCGTAGGTGGGGATGTTGGTCACGGTGATGCCCCGCGCCTTAGCCGCCGCGGTGTCGACGACATTGTAGCCGGTGGCCAGGACGCCGATATAGCGGATTTGCGGGCAGGCGGCCAGCACCGGTTCGGCAAGGACGGTCTTGTTGGTGATGACAATCTCGGCATCGCCGATGCGGGCGGCCGTCTGGTCCGCCGGGGTGCGGTCGTAGACCGTGAGTTCGCCCTGGGCGGCGAAGCCTGCCCAGGAAAGATCACCCGGATTTTCGGTATAGCCGTCGAGAATAACGATTTTCATAACTTGCTCCTCATTTCATCATTTTGCTGCATCATGCTGGTTCAGAAAAGGCCGGCCATGCCGGCGGTGCCGGCCGACCAGCTGACAGGCGTTCAATCCTCGAGCAGGGCCCAGGCCCGGTTCAGGATCCGCTTGGAATTGGCCAGGACCAGATCGGGATCCTCATCGCCCCAGGGCTTGACTTCAAAGGACAAGACCAGCGGCTTTTTGGCGTTGAACAAGCCTTCTTCGCGCAGAACCTGCAGAAAATCGACCACATCGGCCAGGGTATTGGCGCTGTTGGGGAAACCAAAGCGCGGATGGGTGTCGCCATAGGCCGTCAGCGCCGGATCGCCAAGCACGGCATTGCCGAAATGCAGATGGGTAATGTATGGTCGCAGCAGCCGGACGACATACTGCGCCGATTCATGGGTTTGCGGGATATGCGACAGGTCGATCATCAAGCCGAAATTGGCGGCATATTGCCGCATGTCGGCGGCAAAGGCGGCGGCCAGCGGCGCCGGCCCGATCAGGGATTTCTTGTCGATGTCGTAGTCGAAGACTTCGAGATTGACGGCCAGGCCAAAGCCGGCGGCATAAGCGCAGACCGTGCGCGTCGTGGCCATGAGCTGCGTATAGG
>JAEXPB010000414.1 GCA_023438965.1 Bacillota bacterium
GCGCTGGTCGGTGCGCCTTGATTAGCCGTCTGAAGCGGCGGAATCACCGGCTGGCCAATCAGGCTGGCCAGGTCGGCCAGCTGCTTCTGCCGGTCCGTATTGTAAAACTCGACCGGCTGGAAAGCAATTGCCGCAGCGGTCTGGGGATCCAGTCCGTACAGACGCACGGCGCAGTCGACAAGAGCCCGGCAATAGGCTTCGCCCAGCAAATCGGCCAGTGAGGCGGTGACATTGACAAACATGCAGATCCTCCGTCTTTGAATGAAATAGTCATCCGGGTCAGTGACTATACATCAAGAGTAAGCGGATATTGACCCGTTGTCAAGCGATAATCGTCATTATTTGAACAAAAAGTGATTGATTCATTCATAATGTGAATGAAATAGTCATGACAATGACTTGATCTCCCGAATTGAGTATGTTACGCTAATACCAGCGCAAAGACCAGATCGGATGGAGGCAGTTGGATGTCCAAAGGGGATGAACGGGAACTAGCTGTTCTTGAGCTCTTGAGAAATAATGCCAAGCTCAGCACCGAGGATGTTGCCGCCTTGCTGGCTATTTCCGATTCCAGTGTGCGACGGTTGTTCCTGTCCCTGGAGAGAAGCGGCCAGGTAGTCCGGGTCTATGGCGGCATCATGCTGGCCGCGAATCAGGCTGCCGCTTATTCATTCACCGAGCTGGAAAAGCAATACATCGCCGAAAAGCGCAGCATCGCCCAATATGCGGCTAATCTGCTGGAAGATGCCGACAGCATCTATCTGGATAGCGGCACGACTTTGCTCCAGCTGGCGATCGCGATCAAGGAACGCATCCGGCACAAGGATCTGCATGATCTGCGGATCGTGACCAATTCCTATGCCAATCTGGACGTGTTGAATGATGTCTGCGAGGTGATCCTGATCGGCGGCACCTACCGTCCCACCCGCAAGGATTTTGCCGGGTATGCCGCCGAGAAATTCGTCCAGAGCTTCAACTACCGCAAGACATTTCTCGGGGCCGACGGCCTGGACCTGAACGAAGGGTTCATGGGCACGGATACCGATACGGCCCGCTTGAACGAAATCCTGCTGGCGCGATCCGAGTCGGTTTATGTCTTGCTGGATTCCAGCAAAATCGGCCGGCGCTCATTTGTCACCTATGCGCCGGCCGATAAAATCAAGGCCGTCATCACCGACCAGCGGCTCGCGCCGGAAACGGAAGACCGGTGTTTGCAAAGGGGCATCAAGATCGTCAAGGCGGCCGGGATTTAATCGTTGCTGCTTGGTCGAGTGATGACGTTTGAAAAAATAAAACTCCCGATTGGGAGCCAAATCAACTCATAGCATTCGTAAGAATGCACTAAAACTCTCTGCTGGCAGTTTTCGTCGTTTGACAAGCATAGCCTGCCAAATTGGATTTGCCGTTGACTCACTGATCAGGTCATCTGTAAATGCTTCGAGCAGAATCGCGGCGGTTGTGATAAGGCTGATTCCGATCTACCAATAATCATATGGCCAACCTGCGGCTGCTTTGTTAATTTGCGAAATAGCTTTGCCTCTGCTGTTCCGCTGACAATTTCCATTTTGATAATCAGCCCGGCACGAATCATACCATCAAGTTTTTGTCTTAAATGAGCAACTCCCGGACGACAGAATTCTTCATAAACATACTGTGGGATTACGATTCCATGCTTGTAACGAAACAAGACGATATCTTCGCGACCAACCCATAAAAATGAAGAAAGGCAATCTGTGTCGAAGAATAACTTGTCAGTCATAATACTCCTCCACAGAATCGCTGCCATAGACAAGATCATCTCTGAACGCATCCAGAAGCAGTTCTTCATATTTGCCGGACGATATCTTATCGGCAGCAAAAAGCTCATTGGCCAGTTTGACATAGCTGCCAATCGTCAGATATTGCTGATTTTCTGAACAGGGACGATATAGATCATCAGGCAGTCCCAGTTTTTGCGCGGTGCGGATGATACCGTTTTTCATGCGATTCGCTTCATCTTCGGTTAAAAGTTTTTCCAATTGCAGGCGGACCAAAGTTGCCTGTCGGCTCATACCAAAGTATTGCTCGATATGAATAATATCCGATTCGGATAAAGACTGATACAACTTATTCAGGGTATGATCAATGAAACCCAGCAAGGCATCATATGGCGCCAGGAAGAATGAAGCAAATTGATCGGCTTCTTTTTCATAGTCCTGTTGCTGACTAGAAAGATCCTTGGCACAGATCATTGTTCGAAAATCAGGATGATAATATAAATGACACAATTCGTGAGCCGCGGTAAATCGTTGCCGGCCTCTGGATAATCTTGAATTGATCGCTATCAATCGAACGAAGTCATCCTTGATGCACATGCCGCTGATTGAAGCGCGCATCGGGTAAAAAACAACGGTCAAATCAGGCTGCGCGCCTAATACCGTAAATATATCGATTGCGGTATTGGCGTCCATACCCAAGTGCTTCCTCATTTTGACAGCATCGTGATTGAGTTGAATCCTTTCTTTCAAATCACAGTACCTCCGACAAGCACCTTCATTTCACGCAGATTAAAAGCGATTCGATTAATGGCAGCGATTGTTTCCATGTCTTCATCGCAAACATCCTTCGCCCGGAAGGCGAAATGCAAAGATGAACTGCAGGTTGCTTCCGCTTCCAGATTTTCTACGGGGCAGCCAAAAAGGTTAGCAATTTTGTCAATTATCTCTATACTTGGTTGCCGTTCGTTTTTCTCTATTCTTGACAATAAACTCTGATCGATACCAAGGTATTGAGCCAATTGGTGTTGAGAAAGGTTACTTTCTTCGCGCAATTTTCTAATTCTGGCACCAAGATTATTTGTGATATCCATTTGACTCACACCCGCACGTACATTTTACTGCATCGTTGTCATAAATTCAATATTAGTCGTTACTAAAAATATGACAAATGGCTGTCGGATGACAGCCATTGCCTTGGACTATTGAACTCATTATCCGACTTAACCAACCATTTCGATCAGGCACTTGACCGGCTGGTCGGCACCGCCGGCCAGCTGGGCGAAAATGGCAGCGGCGCCCGCCAGATCGACCCGGCCATCCGCCAGCGGGTCGACATCGATCTGCCGGTCAGCAACCAGGGCCAGGGCTTGGTCGAAGTCGGCATCGGTATAGCTGTAGGTGCCGAAGATCGCCAGTTCACGGGTGACAATCTGCTGCATGTTGATTTCGATCATCCGGGCTGAATTGCCGATCCAGACACACTGGCCGGCGGGTTTCAGACTATTCAGGGCCTGGCTGACGGTCGGCCCGATCCCGACCGCCTCAATGGCGATATCGACACCCAGGCCGCCAGTCAGCGCCGCGATCACCTGGCCCAGGTCTTCCCGGTCGGGGTTGACCGTGCGGCTGGCGCCGGATTCCCGGGCGCGCTGCAGCCGGTAATCACTCCTGTCGGAGACGATGACCGGACCGGCACCCTTGGCCAGGAGCATTTTCAGCACGAGCAGCCCAATCGTCCCGGCGCCGACCACGAGCACGGTCTGCCCGGCGACCGGGATACGGCTGACGGCCCGGTAGGCCACGGCAAGCGGTTCGATCAGGGCGGCTTGCCGGTCGGTCACATGATCCGGCAGGATTTTGACGAAACGTTCGTCAACGCAGATGTATTCGGCCATCGCGCCGTTCAATGACAGGCACCCCAGGCACTGCTTATCCGGGCAGTTGGTGGTTCGGCCGGCGCGGCAAGCCTCGCAGTGACCGCAATAGATAATCGGCTGGACGGTAACCCGTTGGCCGGCCTGGCAAGCCGTCACACCGGCACCGACCGCCGCGACGACTCCGGCGAACTCATGCCCCATGATCACTGGCGGAATGCGTCGGCCGGTCCGGCCGGTATAGCCGTGGATATCCGAACCGCAGATGCCGCAGACGGTGACCCGGATCAAGGCCTGGCCCGCTGCGGGGACTGGCGTTTCGACTTCCTGGATCTCCAGGATGTTCGGACCGGTATAAACAAATGC
>JAEXPB010000417.1 GCA_023438965.1 Bacillota bacterium
GCCTGGACCGATCCGCTGGGCGGCTGGCTGGACACTTCGATTGTCGGTGTCGGCAAGGTGCAGATCGATGATCTGGTCGAAACGACGATGGAGCACCTGAAATTCACTTGATGAAATTCTGATCCGGATCTGTAATCTTTCCGGACTAGCCATATTTTCTGATCCGCTTTATACTTATGTCTTAAAGCCATGAGGCGCACCGGCCGCATTAAATCGGCGCACCTCGGCAACAGGACAGGGTAAAGGCGGGTGAAGGCGATCCTGAATCAAGTCACAAGATTTAGCCAAGTCTTGGCCAGCAGACTGCTCGGCCGTTCGGATGTTCGTTCGGATGCCCAGCCGGACAAATTGCGGCGCCTTTTCATCATCGATGGCGCCTTGATCAATGCTGCCGCGGTGCTGTCGTCCGGCGTCTTCCTGTCTGGCTATATTGTCCTGCTCGGCGGATCGGATTTCCTGGTCGGCCTGCTGAACAATTCATTGACTTGGGCTTCGATCGCTGCCGTATTCTCGTCGCTCCTTTTTGAGCGCCTGACCCGGCGCAAGCCGCTCCTGCTGACGCTGCTGGTCATCTCCCGGTTATTGGTATGCTCAATTGTTTTTCTGCCATTGTTCCTGGGCGACAGCCCGGCGGTGTTGCCGTTGCTGACCACGCTGGTGGTGGTCGGCAATGTCCTGTTTGGCATCTACAGCGTCGGTTTTGTCGTTTGGATGATGGAGTCTTTTCCGCGTGATTCACGGACCGATTTCGTATTTCATCGCATGTTCTGGCTGCGGATATCCTTCACGGCGGCGACGATCATCATGGGCTATGTTCTGGACTGGTCCGGCAAATCCTACGCCGGTTTCCTGATTGTCTTCCTGACCAGCCTGGTTCTTTCCCTGGGCGATGCGGTAACCATGTCGCGCGTCGGTGAGCCGGTTCACAAGACCAGTCAGGAAAGCCGGTTCAACCTGACCGATTTCATAGCTCCGCTGACCAGCCGTCCATTCCGCAATTACCTGCTTTTCATATTCCTCTACTACCTTAGTCTGACTATTTCATCGTCATTTACGTCGTTGTACCTGATCCGTTACCTGGAATTCGACTATAAATTCATCTCGATCATCAATGTTATCGCCTACTTCTTCATGATCGTCTGCACCCGGATGTGGGGACGGCTGGAGAACCGGATCGGCAAGACGCGGGTGATCGTCCTGACTGCCTTGATCGCGATCATCGAATTTCTGATATATGGTTTCCTGACCCGAGGAACCTATTATCTGCTCTATCTGGCGCCGGTTTTTGCCGGCATCGGCAACAGCGGCTTCAATGTCTTCACCTTCAACCGGCGTTACGAGCTGATGCCTGAGGAGAACCGCACCCTTTACGAAGGCTGGTTCGGTGCGTTTTTCGGGCTGAGCGTGCTGCTTGGTCCGGCGGTGGGCAGCTTGATCATGAACAGTCTGCCGGTGATTCAAAATGGCATTTTTGAATACAGCAAGTTCCAGTTGATGTATATGATTTCATTTGTGCTGGCAGTTGGGACGCTATTTTTGCTGTCAGACAAACGAAATGCCCGCCAGGCCGGCTCTGCCGGGGTTGCTGGCGACTGTCAGAAGGAGACCGGAAATGATCATTGACCAGGACGGCCAAAAATGGTTCAAAGGCAATCTGCACACTCACACGACGAATTCGGACGGCCGGCGCACGCCGGAGCAGGTGATTGACCTGTATGCCGGCCAGGGCTATGATTTCCTGGCCCTGACCGATCACTGGCGATATGCGGCGATGCGCGAGGCGGCCGGCATGCTGCTGCTTTCGGGCTGTGAATTTGACACCGGCACCGAACCGCGGGACGGTATATTCCATATCGTCGGCATCGGCATGACCGGCCAGCCGGATCTGCCGGCGACCCCGCGGCCGCCGGCCCAGACCATCATCGAGGCGATCCGGGCGCAGGACGGCCTGGCGATCCTCGCCCATCCGGCCTGGTCGCTGAATACACCGGAGCAGGTCAGGCATTTGCGGGGCTTGACCGGCACGGAGATTTATAATACGGTGTCCGGATTGCCGCACAGCGCCCGGCCCTATTCCGGGCAAATCATCGACCAGCTGGCTTGCCTGGGCCAGCTTTATCCCTGCTTCGCCGCCGACGACAGTCATTTTTATGACGGCGAGGAGACAAAAAGCTTCATCATGGTTCGCAGCGAGAGCTGCACCCGGGACGCCTTGCTGGCTGCGATTCGCTGCGGCGATTTCTATGCCACCCAGGGGCCGCGCTTCAGCTTGACTGTGAAAGAGGATCGGCTGGAAGTGACGTGCACCCCAGCCGACCGGATCGTGTTCTATTCCAATGTGGTTTATACGAATTACTGTTCGGTCAATGGCCATGATCTGACATCAGCCGAATATCCGTTCTCGGGTCCGGAGCGTTTTATCCGGGTCGAGATCACCGACAGTCAGGGCCGGACGGCCTGGTCCTCGCCGGTCAGCCGGTAGCCACGACGCGATCGCTATTTTCCGAAGGCCGACGGCGCGACGCCGGTCGCCTTGCGGAAAGCCCGGCTGAAATAGTAGATGTTTGTGAACCCGGTCCGGCGGGCAATTTCGCTGAGGGTGTATTCGCCGCTCCAGATCAAGTCCTTGGCCCGGTTGATGCGAATGCTGTTCAGGTATTCCTGCGGCGCGACCCCGAAAATCTGGTGAAACAGCCGGCGGAAGTGCGACTCGCTCAGGTTGACCATCCGGGCCAGCTGCGGGATGGTGATCGGGCGGTCGGAATGCCGCTCCATGTATTCGACGGCCGCCTGGATGCGAGTCAGGTTGTTAAGCTGCTGGTGCTCCTCGATCGTATCCTGGATCAGACGGTACAGAATATCCAGCAGCAGCGCTTTACATTTCAATTTATAGACGGGCCCTTTAAAAAGCCATTTACTGGAGATTTCATGAAAGAGGATGTCATAAAGGGCCGGATTCGCCGGCTTGGTCACTCGCTTGAGCGGAATCCGGGTCAAGGACTGGTCGTCCTCCATCAGGAAATTGATGAAGATGAAGCGATAATCACCCTGCGGTGCGCCCTGTGTGCAATAACGGCAGCCGCGGGGCAAATATAGGATGTCATATTTTCCGACTGGCACATCGCCATCGGCCATCTGGAATACCGCATGCCCTTCCAGGACAAATACAATGCCGTGCGAAAGCCGATCCTCCCGCTGGTCGAAGCGCCAATGGGCCGGGTAGTAACGCTCACCGGTCAATTGAATGGACGATATGGTTAAATCAGCATCGGTTAGAAAGCGAATATCCTGGACATTCATAGCTCTTATCCCCTTGGATAGTGACATATTGTCTCCATTTAATCATGATTGAAAAGGATAAACAATAGCTGATTTGTGTATTTACGGTCTCCTGCTTCCGCCGTAACATGGAAGCATATCAAGCCGAAGGAGCTGAAGTTTTAATGCTGGACGCCAAAACTGTCAAGGAATATGCGAAAAGACTGGGCGCCGACATCGTGGGCATCGCTTCCATGGACCGCTTTGAAGGGGCCCCGCCG
>JAEXPB010000476.1 GCA_023438965.1 Bacillota bacterium
ACCATTCCGGCTAACGGCGCCGCTAAAGGCCTGCATTTCACCATGCAGATCTCTACATACGACTGTACCGGCTGCGGAAGCTGCGTCAGCTGCTGTCCGGCCAAGGAAAAGGCCATCACCATGAAGCCGATCAGCGAGAACCTGGTCCAGGCCGACAACTGGGAATTCGCCCAGACCATCGAGCCCAAGGCTAATCCGATGACCAAGGACACCGTCAAGGGCAGCCAGTTCGAAGTCCCGCTCTTCGAATTCTCCGGCGCCTGCGCCGGTTGCGGCGAAACTCCGTATGTCAAGCTGGTCACCCAGCTCTTCGGCGACCGGATGCAGATTTCCAACGCCACCGGCTGCTCGTCCATCTACGGCGGTTCCGCGCCGTCGATGCCCTACACCCTGAACCGGAAGGGCTTTGGCCCGAGCTGGGGCAACTCGCTGTTCGAAGACAACGCCGAGCATGGCCTGGGCCTGCACGTCGGCGTCAAGCAGATGCGTGCCCGCGTGGCCGCCACCCTCAAGGACCTGATCGCCCTGCAGCCTGGCGAGGCCATCGTGACCGCCGCCCAGAACTGGCTGGACAACATGGAAGACGGCAAGAAGACCCGCGAGATCAGCGATGCCCTGAGCGCTGCCCTGAAAGCATACAACGGCAGCGATGCCGCGGTGAAGACCCTGGCCGGCAAGGCCCTTGGCCTGGAAGACTACTTCATCAAGCGCTCGACCTGGATCATCGGCGGCGACGGCTGGGCCTATGACATCGGCTTCGGCGGCCTCGACCATGTCCTCGCATCCGGCGAGGACGTCAATGTCCTGGTCCTCGACACCGAAGTATATTCCAACACCGGCGGCCAGGCATCCAAGTCCACCCCGACCGGCGCCATCGCCCAGTTCGCCGCCGGCGGCAAGGCGATCAAGAAGAAGGACCTTGGCATGATCGCCATGAGCTACGGTTATGTCTATGTCGCGCAGGTCGCCATGGGCGCCAGCCAGGTCCAGACCCTGAAAGCTTTCGCGGAAGCCGAGGCCTGGCACGGCCCGTCGATCGTCATCTGCTATGCGCCTTGCATCAACCACGGCATCAAGGGCGGTATGACCGTCTCCCAGCGCCGCGAGAAGGATGCCGTCGACTGCGGCTACTGGCAGCTGTACCGCTTCAACCCGGCCCTCAAGCTCGAAGGCAAGAATCCCTTCACCCTCGACTCCAAAGAGCCGACCGGCGACTACAAGGCTTTTGTCAAGGCCGAAGTCCGCTATTCGTCGCTGTACAAAAAGTATCCGGAAGACAAGGTCGATGCCATCTTCGACAAGGCCATGCAGGATGCCAAGGATCGCCTGAACTCCTACAAGCGCCTGGCCAATTCCGACACTTTCTGATGGCCCCGCCCTGATCCAACTGGATCGCACAAACCGCCTCTGACATGATATAATAAAGCCCCGTCCTCTCCAGGGCGGGGCTTTGTTTTTCTGAACCGCGTCCTGCCGGTTCGGCGGATCAGATCCCATTCAATCAACCGCTGTGGAGGCACAGACATGCAGATCGACGAAAGCCGCAAGCTATTGCTGTCGGACACCCTGGTTCCCGACATTTTCATCACCGAACATCTGCCGGCCCTCAACGGGCTGGCGGTAAAACTCTATATTTACATGCTTTTAACCGCCCGCACCGGCAAGACCGTCAGCGAACAGGACCTGGCCCGCCGCCTGGGCACCGACGAGGAGAGCATCCGCGCCGCCATCCTCGAGCTCGCCGCCCGCGAGCTGGTCGTGATCCGGGACAAGGGACTGACCATCCAGGATGTCAAGGCGATGGAGATCGAACGCTCCTATCGTCCCAAGACGGCGTCAACGCCGCTGGAGGCGGTGGCCGCCCAGGACAAGTTCAATCTGCGCGAAAAGCTGCTGGCCGATGTGGCCAAGACCTTCTTCCAGGGGCTGATGTCGCCCTCCTGGTACGGTGAGATCGATTCCTGGTTTGACCGCTACAATTTCGAACCGGAGGTCATCTACGCCCTGTTCCAGGAGTGTGCCCGACGCAACAAGCTGGACAGCAAGGCCTACATCGGCAAGGTGGCTGAGAATTGGGGCAGTCGCGGCATCCGGTCTTTCGCCGACCTGAACAGCTATTTTCTGGCTTACGACCGGATCAGCAAGGTCAGCAAGAAGGTCAGCCGGAAACTGCGCAAGACGATGACCGAATATGACGAAGAAATCATCACCCGCTGGATCGAGCAGTTCGGATATGATTTTGATATCATCGAGCTGGCACTGCGCAAGACTACCCGGGTGACCAATCCGAATCTGGAATTCGTCGACCGGATCCTGCAGGAATGGTTCGCCCATCAACTGCGGGACGCCGAAGCCGTCAAGGCTTACGAAACAGCCAAAGCCGCGCATATCGGCGCCAGCCGGCGGTCCGCGGCCGGCGGGCCGGGCGAGGCCGCCGCCAGGAGCGCGAATGTCGGCAATTTCGAGCAGCGCCAATACAGTCCTGATTATCTGGAGGGCTTTTACGAGAACGTCGACGGACCGCCGGCCGCGACCGACGAAGACGAGAAGGCTGCTGCACCGGTCATCGGCGAGCTGCCCGGTCAGATCGGTTTCGCGGACCTGCTGTCGCAACCGGCGTCCGAACAGCATGCCGCTGGCACCGGGAGCGTCATGAACGGAAAGGGGTGATCCCGCATGCAGTTGTCGATTCGCAAGGCTGTAGCCCAGGAGTATGAAAGGCGGCGTTTCGCCGCCGAGATTGCCCGCGATCGCCAGATCAACGCCGCGCATGCCCGTTGGCCCGAGCTGGCCCGTCTGGACCGCGAATTGGCGGCGGCCGGCGCCGATTTGCTGCTGGAGGCGATCGATCCGGCCCGACCCCGCCGGGCGGCGGAACGCAAGGCCCTGCTGGCGGCGGAGCGGGCTGACTACCTCTCGGCCATCGGCCTGGCTCCCGATTACGACCAGCTGCAGTTTATCTGCGCCAAATGCCGGGACACCGGCCTGATCGGCTCAGAACGCTGCTCCTGCTACCAGGCCATCCTGATCCCCCTGCTGGCGGCTAATGCCAATTTGCGGGCACTGGAGGGCATTTCCTTCGACCAGTTCGACGAGTCCCTGTTTGCCGGCCAACCGGATCCGGCCCGTTACCAGTCGGATCTTTCGCCGCGCCAGCAGCTGAACGGCCTGCGCCAGGCCTGCCAGCGCTTTGTGCGGGACTTTGACCGGCCGGAAACCCGGAATCTTCTCTTCGTCGGCAAGCCCGGCACCGGCAAGACCTTCCTGATGGCCTGTGTAGCCCGCGCTCTGCTCGACCAGGGACGGTCCGTCCTGTATTTGACCGCGCCGCAGCTGTTTGACAGCCTGCAGGAATACCGCACGCTGCTCAATGCCTTCAATCCGGATGAAATACGGTTGGATAAGGCTGCCGCCCTGCACGACAGCCTGATGACCTGCGATCTGCTGCTGATTGACGACCTGGGCACCGAAGCCGGCGCCGCGTCCCGGTATGCCGACCTGCTGACGGTCATCGACAACCGCAGCCTGCCGCAGTACAAGACGATCATTTCCAGCAACGCCGATCCGGCAACCCTGCGCGACACCTATGACGAACGCTTGCTGAGCCGCCTGGTCGGCGGGTTTGCCGTTTATCGCTTTTTCGGGGACGATGTCCGCCTGACGATCAGCCGCCGGCGCCGCGCCGAATCAGGGGCGCGGATCAAAGCCGACCAGGCCTGACCATTCGGCGATCAGACCGGCGTCGGATATGTCTGTCCGTCCGGCCGCCTGTGCCAGTTCGCGCAGATCAGCCGATAAGTCGGCGACAGTGCCGGCCAGGCATTTCAACTCGCCCTGCAGGCGCCAGCGGCCCAGACTGGCCGGGATCAACAGCGATTCGCCCTGGCGGATGGGCATCGTCATCTTCTGCTGTGCCTGACCGTCATAGACCAGCCCGCCTTGTCCGGCGAGAACCGTTAAAGTCAGGAAGCGGCTGCCATCGGCTGTGAAATCGGCCTGGCCATTGACCGCCAGCTCTTCAACCTTGAAGTAGCGGTTCAGGACCAGCATCCGCCGGATCAAACCCGGCTGGGACGGATTCTGGATCGTCAGGCCGGCCAGAAGGGGAGAACGGGCGGACGGTTTGAAGTTGATGACTGCCAGCGCCTTGTCGACATGCAGCGGACGTTTGCGCCCCGCGCTGTCCAGGCGGTCATAATCATAAACCCGATAAGTGGTGTCCGAATTTTGCTGGATTTCGCAGATCACCAGACCCTGCCCGATGGCATGGACCATGCCGGCCGGAATATTGACCACATCACCGGCCCGGACCTCGATCTGTTGCAGCTCATCGAGGCAGCGACCCTCGGCGATCGCCGCCGCAAAACCGACCGGCCCGACGCCGGGACGTACGCCGGCGACCAGGCGGGCGCCGGGCTGGGCCGCAACAACATACCACATTTCATTTTTACCGTATTCGCCGGCTTCGTGAACCCGGGCGAAGGCGTCATCCGGATGGACCTGGACCGAAAGACGGTCCTGGGCGTCGATCAATTTGACCAGCAAAGGGAATTTGGCCAGATCACGGTCCGACAGACGCGCGCCGACGAGAGTCCGGCCGTGGCTGGCGATGGCGTCAGGCAGGCTGACCCCGGCCAGTTCGCCGTTGGCAATGACCGAAACGCCATTGGGATGGCAGGAAATCTCCCAGCTTTCAGCGACGGTGCCTTCGGCCGGCAGCTGCTTGCCCAGCGCGGTCAGGTTGCGGCCTCCCCATAGATAATCTTTGAAAACTGGCTGAAATTTCAACGGATAAAGCATGATCTTCCCTCAAACTTTCCTCTGTGACCGCCGTCCCCAAGCAGGGTCGGCCCGGCGGCGGCATTTGCTTAACCGGGAATATTATAGTACATTAGAGAGGAATCTCACAAGCCGGCGGACGGAGGCATCCAGCCGGCGAATAGACAGGGAGGATGAGCGGCATCCATGACGACGACCGTGCGCTGCGGCGCCGATCTGGTTGAAATCGGACGGATTCGGGCAGCGGTCAGCCGCTTCGGCCAGCCGTTTCTTGACCGTATCTGGACTGCCGGCGAACAAGCGGATTGCTTGCGGCCGGACCGCCAATCGTCAGCCGGAACGCCGGTGGGACTGGCCGATCAGCTGACTTCAGCTGCGGCAGCCTCGCTGGCTGCCCGTTTCGCGGCCAAGGAAGCGGCCGCCAAAGCCCTGGGGACCGGCATTGGCCGCGCCGGTGTCGGCTGGACCGATCTGGCGGTCGTCCGGCTGGCCAGCGGCGAGCCGGAGCTGCATCTTTCCGGATCAGCCCGCCTTGTTTTCAACCGCCTGGGCGGCCTGTCGATCAATATCAGCCTGTCGCACGAGCGGCAGTATGCCCTGGCATTTTGCACGCTGACTTGCGCGGCAGTCGAGGTCGTGAACGATCAAGCATGAGCAACCAATATTCGCCATTTCAAAAAGAGCAGCCGGATGACCCAGGCCGGCGCAAAAGCAAGCAGGGATTCGTGCCGCCGCGGCAGGTGGAGGACCATTGGCAATTCTACCGCAAGGGGCTCTATGTCGCCCGGCCCGGCCGCAATTTGCCGGCCTGGCTGATTCCCCTCGCCGCGCTGCTTCTGATCATCGTGCTGGTTTTCTGGGCGGTGCCGACCGCGATCACCCGGATCCAGAATGCCCTGAATGCCGGTCAGGACGCCAGCCAGGACCAGGCCAGCCTGCTTTATGACTTGTCGACATGGACTGTCAATCGGTCGGTTGCCGATGTTTTCGATCGCGACGACCTCAAGGCCGGGCGGGTGACCCAGGCCCTCTTCAACGAGCCGGTCACTATTTTGCCGGCCGGGTGCACCTATGGCTTCGTCAAAGTCCGCCTGACGGACGGCCTGGAAGGATATATGCGCAGCACCGATCTGGTGGACAGCCGGCAGTCGATTGAGCCGGACCTCTTCATCAACAAGCTGGTGATCGCATCGCCCACCAAACGGGTGATGTCGCATGCCAGCCGGGGTACCTTGGTCGTGGAGGTGACGATGGGCACGGTGCTGTTTGCCGATTACCGCGGCGACGGCATCTCGCGGGTACGGTTGCCGGATGGTTCGGAGGGCTGGATCAGCGACGAGGGGGTCATCGTTCTGCCGCCGTTGGGCCAGATCCAGCCTGCGGCGGCCGGCGCACGCTATTTCTGCACAACGGCGCTGGCCTTCAACCAGGTGACGGTCCTGCCGAACGGCCAATCGGTGCGCGGCATTTCCACCGCCGGGATTGCCCGCTTGTCCGCCGCGGTCAACGGCATCAACCTGCCCCGCTCACTGCAGGGGC
>JAEXPB010000031.1 GCA_023438965.1 Bacillota bacterium
TCGATGAGGTGGTCGCAGCGGTCGTAGGTCTCCCGGATGGTTTTCAAGGTACCGATCTCATCGGCGAAGCCGCCGACAAAAACTTCCTGCAGGGCGCGCAGGGTGGCCGGATCGATCTGGTAATGGCCGGCGGTCTGCAGCTCGTTCATCCACTGGCTGATTTTATCGCTTTGACGCCCGGTCAGCTCAAACAGCAGCCGCTCCAGATTGCTGGAGATCAGAATGTCCATCGACGGTGAATTAGTCTTGAAGAATTCGCGCCGACGGTCATAATTGCCGTTGCGGATAAAATCAGAAAGGACTTTGTTCCGGTTGGAGGCGCAGATCAGCTTATTGACCGGCAAGCCCATGCGACGCGCATACCAGGCAGCCAGGATGTTGCCGAAATTGCCGGTCGGCACGACAAGGTTGATTTTCTCGCCCGGTTCGATCTTCTGGCGTTTCAGCAAGTCGGCATAGGCGGAGAAATAATAGACGATCTGCGGCACCAGCCGACCCCAGTTGATGGAATTGGCCGAGGAGAGTAAAACGCCGGCCGACTGCAGGCGGGCACCGAGTTCCTGGTCGTTGAAAATGGCCTTGACCCCGTTCTGGGCATCATCAAAGCTGCCTTCCACAGCGACTACATGCAGGTTGCCGCCTTCCTGGGTGATCATTTGCAGACGCTGCGCTTCGCTGACCCCGCAGGATGGGAAAAAGACGATGACCGATGTGCCGTCGACATCCCGGAAGCCTTCGAGGGCCGCCTTGCCGGTGTCGCCGGATGTGGCGGTCAGAATGCAGACCCGGGCGGTTTCCGCGGTTTTGCGGATGGCCGCGGTCATCAGGTATGGCAGCAGTTGCAGCGCCATATCTTTGAAAGCGGCTGTCGGCCCGTGCCACAATTCCAGGATGTATTCCCTGTCGTTGTATTTGTTCAGCTGAACCAGCGGAGCCGGATCAGGCCCGAAATGGTCCTCGCTGTAGGCGGCCTCGACATATTCGCGGATTTCGGCGCGGGAATAGTCGGTCAGGAACAGGGACAGGATCTGGATCGCCCGCTGCATGTAGGTCTGATTGGCCATCGCGCAAATCTCGTCCAGACTGATGTCCGGAAATTGCTCCGGAACCAGCAGGCCGCCGTCCGGCGCAATGCCCTGCTTGATGGCCATTGCGGCCGAGTATTGTTCCGGGCCCCCGCGGGTGCTGATATAGTTCATGTTTTCCCTCCAAAAATGCCTGTTCCAGGCTTAAAAACCCATTTCCTTCAAGCGGGCTGCCGCACTGGCGGCAATGTCGCGCCCGGCAAAGGTAGCGACGACATAGTCGTAATAGATCCTGGCCGTCGGCTTGTCCCCGGTCAGCTGGCAGCAGCGGCCGCAATAATAAGCGACGCCGCCGCCGTAAGCGGTGGGCAGCAGCTGGTAGGCCTTCAGGAAATAGTCGTAGGCGCCCGGATAATTTTTGTTGTTGAACGCGGTCATGCCCGGCACGCGAAAAGCTTCGGCGGCGTCATGCGCGATGTTGCCGATCAGTTTTTCGACGCTTTGGCTCAGGGCGGCGGCATTGCCGTTGACGGACGGCGCGACAGTCTGTCCCGGAATGGACGCCAGTAGACTGCGGGCGGTCAGCAGGTCATTTCCCGCTTGCATCAGGTCTGAATTCTGCACGGCCTGAGCGTCCTGGTAAAGCTGGCTGGCCTGCTGCAGGGCCTGGCTGGCGCTGTCCAGCGTTGGGGCAGCGGTTGTCGGTGTTGTCGGCATGGCAGTCGCAGCCGCAGTCGGGGTGACTCCAGACGTTGCGGATTGCCCGGTGGCCGATGCCGCCGTTGTCGGAACGGTCTGGGCAACTGTCGTCGGAGCGGCCGATGAGACGGCTGCCGCAGCAGGCGACGGCGTCGGGGTCGGACTGAAAGCAGACTGGTACGCCGTCAGCAGATCCGCAATGGTTTTATCCTGGGCGGCCAGGCCGTCCAGGCGGCCGGTCAGCCACTCCAGACGGGCCGCGGCATCCCGTTGTTCCCGGCTGCCCTGCAGGATACCGGGCAGCCAGCGGAAGCCGGCTGCGGTCAACAAGCCGATTACAACCAGCGTCGCGACCACCGGTATGGCGATGCGCAGATACTCTACCGGTTCGCGCGCCATCCGCACGTTCGTTGGCTCTTCTTCCGGAAACTCGCCCTGGCGGATCACGGACTGTCGTTCCTTCTCACTGGCCATGCGGACTTTGCCCGAACGGCGCGCTTTTTCGAGCACGACGCCGGTTGGCACCAGCCGGGGTTCCCGGCTGACTGTCTCGACAGCCGGCTGGACGCTGCTGCCGTTCACCGGCAGCGCCGCATGCGCCTGGCGCTGGTTCTCGACTTCGGTGCGCATCATCTGCGCCCGATCCTGCCAGTCATCCGGCAGTCCGGACAACAGGGCATGGTCGAACTGCTCGATCGCCTCGTCGTATTCACCGAGCATGGCTTGGCAACAACCCAAAAGCACTGCGGCCTGACCGAATATCGGATAGGTCGACGCCAGTTTGCGCAAGGCAATCAGGGCAACATCCATGCTGTCATGGCCGATATTGAAAATTGCGCGGTTATAGGTGTTGATCGCCTGCTCCATTTCCCGGGCCGGCGCGAACAACATTACTTCATCATTTTTTAAGGGTTCAAACTGACTGATCAGCAGCTGCCAATCCAAGCGGGGCCTCCTGAGCTTTGATAATGTCGCGGATGGTGCCGATCACATACAAGGATGTGAAAACGCAAAGGGGCAGGCCCTTTTCGTCCGCCAGCCGCAGTGCCGTCCGGGCGCCTTCGGCCGGCGTGGCGGCAACATGAATCGCATCCCCAATATTATAACCGGATCGGCCCGTCTTGTACATTTCTTCGCTTAAATCCCTGACGCATTCAGCCAGTTGATTGGCCGGCAGGGCACGCGGACTGTCCGGCGTCACGCAGACAAAAGCCATTGGACGATAACTGCGGTTTTCCAGCATGATGCGCAGCATGCCCCGATAATCCTTGTCCTTCAGCATACCGGCAAGGAAAATGACCGGTTCTCCGGGCAGCAAACGTTCCAGGGCTTCCGCCAGCGCCTGACAGCACTGCGGGTTGTGGGCGCCATCGATCAGGATGGGCGGATGTCGGCGCAGGATTTCCAGGCGGGCCGGCCAGATGGCCTGACTGATGCCCGCGGCGATCGCCGCTTCGGACGCCAGGCCCAGCGCCTGACAGGTTCGCGCCGCCAGCGCGGCATTCATTGGCTGGAAAACGCCGAGCAGGCTGGTCCGCAAGGTCAGACCGCTGATCTGGTCCCGGAAGGTCTGGCCGTTCCAGCTATAAGACTGAAGCTCGAGTTCAGCCCGCCTGACGGTCGTCAGCGGGGCATTCATCTGGCGGCAGCGTTCGGCAATGACCGCTTCGGCAGCAGCGGCATCCGCCGGCGCAAGATCCAGGTCGCCCGGATTGTAGAAAAAAACCGGTCGGCCGGCCTTGATAATGCCGGCCTTCTCGCGGGCAATCTCGGTCAGCGTATTCCCCAGCCGGTCCATATGATCGACCCCAAGTGCCGTAATGATGCAAGCCAGCGGTTCCTGCACCACATTGGTCGAATCCAGCCGGCCGCCCAGGCCGACCTCCAGGACGACGACGTCGCAGCCGCAGGCGGCAAAATGCCGGAAGGCTACAGCGGTGACCAGTTCAAATTCGGTCGGGTGCTCATATCCGGCGGACAGCATTTGGCTGACCGCGGCCTGGACGGCGGTCATGGCTGCCGCGAAGGATGCGGCGTCGATTTCGCCGGCGGTTTCGTCAATCCGCAGAGTCTGCAGGCCGGCGACGCCATCGATGACACGAATCCGCTCGGAATGGCGAACCAGGTGCGGCGACGTAAACAGGCCGACTTTATGGCCGGCGGTCGCCAGAATGGCCGCGCAATAGCTGGAAACCGAACCTTTGCCGTTGGTGCCGGCGATATGGATGCAGCGCAGGCGTTTTTCCGGGTGCCCGAGCAGAGCCATCAGCTGTTCCATCCGGTGCAGTCCCGGCCGAATGCCGAAAGTCAGCGCCGCCTGCATAAAAGCCATCGCCTCGTCATAATCCATTCAGTTCACCCTCCGGATCGGCGGCGCCTTGACCGGCGGCGGCCGATGATCGTGGTCATCGGCGTCGTCGTCATCCAGGCTGGCCCAGCTGTCGAAGCCGTCGTCGCCGCTTGGCCGGCCGGGCCGACCGGGTCCGCCGCGGCGGGTCAGGAC
>JAEXPB010000091.1 GCA_023438965.1 Bacillota bacterium
TCCAGCATGACCCTGCGGCGGGACCTTGAATACCTGGAACGTCAGGGCCGCATCATCCGCATCCGCGGCGGCGCGAAATCCCTGGCCCACCTTTCGATGCTCAAGGAAGCCGCCTATACCCAACGCCAGGCCGAAAACACCAATGCCAAGCTGAGCATCGCCGACAAGGCCATCCGCCTGGTTTCTTCCGGACGTTCGATCTATATTGATTCCGGCACCACCTGCATGTGCCTGGCTCAGCGCCTGCCCGACCAGAACCTGTTCGTCCTGACGCCCGCGCCCAACATCGCGCTGGAGCTGGTCAAGAACCCGAACATCAAGATCAATCTCACCGGCGGACAGTTGAACCGCGAAACCCTGACCCTCGCCGGGTTCAACGCCCTGGAGTATGTCAAGACCCTGAATATCGACCTGGCCTTCATCGCGGCCAGCGCCTTCTCGCTCAGCAGCGGCTTTTCCTGCGGCGACTATTACGAAGCCGAGCTGAAGCGCCTGATCATCCGCAAGGCGCAGCAGGTCGTCATGCTGATGGACGCCAGCAAGATCAATTGCGGCATGCCCTATACGTTCGCCCGGCTGCAGAATATCCATGTGCTGGTCACCGACCAGCCGCTGCCCGAAGATTACCAGAAAGCCGCCCGCCAGGCGCGGGTCATGCTCCTGTAATCCTTTGCGTCGCCCATTTCCGGAGGTGCCCATGTTCCCCTGCCTGCTTGTTCGTTCCCGCCAGCACGATCCCTGGTTCAATCTGGCCCTGGAGGAGTTCCTGATGGAACAGCTGGCCGCCGGCCGCAGCCAGGCAATCCTCTATCTTTGGCAGAACCAGGACACCGTGGTTATCGGCCGCAACCAGAACGCCTGGACGGAATGCCTGACCGGCCTCCTGGAAGCCGAGGGCGGACGGCTGGCCCGCCGCAGCACCGGCGGCGGGGCTGTTTTTCACGATCTCGGCAACTTGAATTTCTCTCTGATCCTGCCGCGCCAGGCCTTCAGCCTCGACGACAATTTCACCATGATCCTGGCGGCTGTGGCCAGCCAGGGCATCGTTGCCGAACGGTCCGGCCGGAATGATATCCTGGCCGGCGGACTGAAGTTCTCCGGCAACGCCTTCAGCCTGCGTGAAGCGGTCGGCTTGCATCACGGTACCTTGCTGGTTCATTCGGATTACGGCCGGGTGGCCCGCTACCTGACGGTCAATCCGGCGAAACTGCAGGCCAAAGGCGTGGCTTCCGTCCGCTCCCGCATCACCAATCTGCAGGCGATCAATCCTGACATCACGGTCGAATCGCTGGCCGACGCCCTGGAAACGGCCTTTATCCGCCAATTCGGCGGACCGGAAGACGGCGCCGCAATCCGGCGGGAGTTCGACGCCCGGTATGCCGGCAACCCGCGACTCGCCCAGCTGCAGGAAAAATACGCCTCCTGGTCCTGGCGCTACGGCGAATCCCTGCGGTTCGACGCAACAATCGAGCGTCGGTTGGAATGGGGCTTGGTGCAGCTGGGCTTCCAGGTGGAGCAGGGGCTGGTCCGGCAAGCCAGCTTGTACACCGACGCCCTGGACAGCGATTTCATCGACTGCCTGGCGCCGCTGTTGACCGGTTGCCGCTTCCATTCCGCGGACCTGGCCCGGGCGCTGGAGCAAGCCCCCTGCGCAGGCGAGGGATTCGGCCCGTCTCGCCTGCGGATGACGCAGGATCTGGCCGGTCTGATCCGGGAGCAGAACTGGTAGGTTATTCCTTGACGCTGCCGGCCAGCAGGCCGGCGATGAAGAAGCGCTGCAGCGGCAGGAAAACGGCCAGAATCACGCTGACCGAAACCAGGGTGGCCGCCATCAATTGATTCCAGAAAATCTCGCCTTCATTGCGGAAGCGTGTCAAGGCCAGCTGCACGGTGGTGATCCGGTCCAATCCGGTGTCGGTCATTACGAGCGGCCAGGTGTATTCATTCCAGGAGCCGGTGAATTTCAAGACCGCCAGCGCGCCCAGCACCGGAGCGGACAGCGGCAGGTAAATGCTGACGAAAGCGCGAAAGCGCGTGCAGCCGTCCATTTTGGCGGCTTCGTCGATTTCCGCCGGGAACAGGACATAGAACTGACGGCACATGAAAACGCCGAACGAACCGGCGGCATAAGGCAGGATCAGACCGGTGAACGTATTGACCAGACCGGTGCCGCCATGGCCGAATATATCGTTGCCGCCGGCCAAAGGGAAATTCTTGATCATGACGAACAGGGGCACCAGGGTCACCTGGGCCGGAATCATCATCCCGGTCAGCACCAGGATGAACAGCAGGCGCCGGAACGGGAATTCGATCCGGGCAAAGGCATAACCGGTCATGGCATTGATAAACAGGCTGACCGCCGTGGCCACGCCAGCCACCCAAAAACTGTTCAACAAATAACGCAGCCAGGAGCCGGCGGACATCGCCCGGGCGTAGTTGGCCCAGATGGCCGGCCGCGGCAGCAATGCCAGGTCGGCGGCATAGATCTGGTCCATATCCTGCAGGGAAATTGACAGCATGATCAGAAACGGAAAGATGGCCGCCAGAACAAACAGGCCAAGGAGAAGCAGTCCCGGCAGATGCTGCCGGAAACTGCGGCGCCGGACGGCGGCCTGCGGCGGACGGTTGGCGTCTGAGCCGGCCATTCAGGCACCCCTTTCCGGGCGGCCGGTCTGGCCGCTGATTCGCAAATTGATCAAGGTCACCGTCAGCACCAGGATGAACAAAACAACCGACATCGCCGAGGCATAGCCCAGCTTGAATTCCGAGAACGCCCGGATATAGATCTGATGGGTGATGGTTGTCGTCGCGCCGACAGGACCGCCGTCGGTCATGATCCGGACCTGGTCAAACGTCTTGAAACACTCGATCGACAACGTCGCCAGCAAAAAGCCGCTCACCGGGCGGATGCACGGCAGCGTGATGTGCCACAGCCGCTTCAGGTAGCCCGCCCCGTCCACGAGCGCCGCCTCGTGCAGGCTCGCCGGCACGTTTTGCAGGGCTGCCAGGTCGATGATCATGACATAGCCCACGTTTTTCCAAATGTTCATCAGAATCAGGCAGGGCAGAGCCAGATGCTCGTCGAAGAGCCAGTCGCTGCCCGGCAGTCCCAGAGCCCAGAGCATCTTGTTCAGGATGCCGGAGCCGGGATCCAGCAGGTAAAGCCAGATCATCGACACCGAAACGGTGGATATGATATAGGGGAACATCAGGAAGGTGCGGACCGGCGCCAGCGCGCGGCCGCTGCCGTTGACACACAGGGCGGCGACAAAGCCGGACAGCATCAGCGGCGCTACCGAAGCAAGCGCGAAAACCAGCGTATTGCCAATCGAACGGAGAAAATCCTGATCGGTCAGCAGGCGGCGGTAATTGGCCAGTCCGATGAACCGGCGGGCGCCCAGACTGGCATTGGTCAGGCTGGCGAGGAAATTCTGCACGATCGGATAGAGCACGAACAGGCTGAAAAACAGGAAAAACGGCAAAATCAGCAGATAGGCGGCGAGAGCATCGCCGCCTGGCTGCCGGCGGGCAGAGCCCGCGGCCGGTTGTTTATTCTGGCGCCAGCTCACCGCGAGCACTGCCCCCCTTCGGTTTTCAGGTCAGGCCGCCAAGCCGGCTGCCCGTTCGGTTGTTCTACGCTGCTCAGGGCGCAGCGATCTCCGCTTCCAGCTTCTTCTGGGCGGCAGACAGGGCATCGGCCGCCGAGGACTTGCTGTAGAGGACCTGTTGCACCAGATCATTGCGTATCTTCTGGAAGGACGCGGCCCAGGTGGTGCGCGGCATACCGGTGCCTTTGGCCACACACTCGGCACGGACGGCATTCAGGGGATCCAGGGCGGCGAAAGCCTCGACCTGCGACTTGCGGGTTACTGGAATGCTCAGCGTCTTGGCGCGTGCCAGAACTTCTTCCTTGGTCAGGGCAAACGCGATGAACTTAAAAGCCTGGTCAGCCTGCTTGCAGATACCGCCGATGAAAAGCATGTTGCAGCCGCAGAAAGTCGCCGGTGTCTTGTTGGACGGCGGTACCGCGATACCGACCTTGTCCTTGTAAGCGGCATCCTTGAGCATCGGTGTCAGGGCGACATTGTTGATCAGAGTCATCGCGGCCGTGCCGGCGATAAAAGGATTGGTTTCGGTGCTGCTATAGGGAATGCCGGTATTATTGACGAAGCTGGCCAGGTATTCCAGGACTTCAACCTTGTCCGGCGTGTTGAGCGTCGGTTTGTTGCCGGCATCATAGAAGCTGCCGCCATTGCCGAAGACCAGCGTGTCGAATTCCACGAAGTTGCCGGCTGATTTGGGGAAGGCAAAGCCGGACTGGGTGATTTTGCCGCTGGCGTCCTTGATGGTCAGCTTCTCGGCGAAGTTTTTTAACTCCGCCCAGGTTTTCGGCGGTTTGGCCGGATCCAGGCCGGCAGCCGTAAACAAGTCTTTGCGGTAGGCGAACACGTAGGGTGTCGTCGAGTAGGCAAGGCCATAAATCTCATTCTTGTAGGTGCCGTTGGCCAGCACACTGGGCTGGATGTCGTCCTTGCCTTCCCACTTGTTGAAATAGCTGGTTATTTTCTGGTAATTGCCGGCTTCAGCCCGCGCGGCGACCGACATGATGCCGTGGCCGATAATATCCGGGCCCAGGCCTGCGCTGAACATCGAGTTCAGCTTGGTTTCCATCGCCTCGCCGATCGCGGCGTCATCGTAAACGACCGTGAGGCCCGGATTTTTGGTGTTGAAATCGCTGATCACGCGTTTCCAGTAATCCGCTTCCGCGGTGTCGTTGCCAATGCGGACGAATTTCAAAGTCACCGGATTATTGGCGCCGGTGGTCTGACCGCATCCGGCCAGCAAGCTGACTGACAACAAGGCGGCGATCATTAGCAGGGACAGGATTAGCTTGTTCGTTCTTTTCATCTGCAATCTCCTCATTCTACAGGTTTACAAGGTATTCGGCGGTTATATCGTTTTCTTGCCGAAGTCTGGTGCGCTGTCCGGGTCGGATCCGCCCCTCAGCCGGGCGGCGGGCCGATCTTGCGGTCTCGCAGCAGCTGGCCGTCCAGCCAGCCGGAGCAGGCCAGCGGGTCGCTGCGGCGCACCAGCTCGGCTTGCAGACGACGGCGCAGCTGCCTGACCGCGCCGGCCAGGCCGGGATCACCGATCCGGTTGTTTTTCTGGCCGGGGTCTTCGGTGACGGCATACAGCTCATCGATATCCGTGGCATTCCAGACGTACAGCCAGTCGGCGGTCCGGATGCAGCGCTGGCTGTAAAGGCCGAATTGCTGCCCATTGCCGGCGGCGACAGCGAAATTCCGTTCCGGCTGCCGGCCGCCATAGAGCAGCGGTGCCAGGGATTGACCATGACCGGGCTCGATCGTCGGCAATCCTAGGACATCACGCAAGGTCGCTCCCAGGTCGAGGCAGTTGGAGACATACTCGCCGATCCGCAAGCCGCGCGGGATGACACCCGGATAGCGTATGATC
>JAEXPB010000092.1 GCA_023438965.1 Bacillota bacterium
TCCTGGAACTGGGCACCCAGGGTCGGCAGGAAGGTCTTGCCGCCGCGGCTGATCGCGATGACCACGATCTCGCCGGCGACGGTCAGCTCGCGGACCTGCCGTCCGACCAGGAGCGCAGGGACCGGTATTTCGACAATATCTACGCCGCCGTCGCCCAGGCTGAAAATGTCATCCAGTGGGGAAAAGCTGAGCAGGTCGCTCATCCGGTGGATACCCCACGAGGAAGGATCGACGGTCTGGATATTCAAGCGGTCGTATATGGCCCGCTTCTTATGGTCGAACAGACGGGCGACCACCCGCGGTACCCGGAAGACCTGGCTGGCCAGGCGGGCGATGACCGCATTGGATTCGTCGCTGGGCGTGACCGCCGCCAGCGCATCGGTCCGATCAATATTGGCCTGCAGCAGGACGTCACGGGCGAAGCCGACACCAGCGACGGTACGGATCCGGGGCGATGGCTTCAGAAGCTCGAAAGCATCGGGATTCTGGTCAATGACGGTGACGATATGGCCGCGTTGGCTCAGCTCATGGGCCATACCGGCCCCCATTCTGCCGCAGCCGACAATGATGATTTTCATGGGCGTCCTCCATTCTTGGCTAGTGCCGGCTGATAAGCCAGCCTGGCCGCTTTTCGGCGTAAAAACAATTTTCGGATTTCATCAACAGCCAGGATCAGCACCGGGGCAATCAGCAGGACAGCAATTTCCCGCCAGCCGAGCGGCGCCGTGTTGAACAGCCCATGCAGGAATGGAATATAGGTCAGGATGCCAAGCAGGGTCAGTTCGGTGGCAATGCCGATCAAGACCATCCGGTTGGTATGGAAGCCGATGCGGAAGATGGAGTTCCGCTCGGTCCGGCAGCAGAACACGACGCCGATCTGACAGAAAACGATCGCCGCCAGGGTCATCGTTGTCGCCATCTGGTAAACGATACCCGAGCCGGCCAACGGCAGCATCGGCCAGCCATGCTCATAATTCAGGAAGAAGTAGGCGGCCATGGCAATCACCGATTCTATCATGCCATACCACAAGAAAGCCCGCAACATCAGCTTGCGCGTCAACAGCGGCTCCTTCTGCGAGCGCGGCGGATGATCCATGATACCGGCTTCCGGCGGTTCGGAGCCCAGCGCAATGGCCGGCACCATATCGGTGCCCAGATCGATCGAGAGGATCTGCATGACCGTCAGCGGCAGCGGGATCGTGCCGCGGGAGAACAGGTAAAAGATGAACGGGAAAGCCTCCGGCATATTGCTGTTGAAGACATAGACGGCGAATTTGCGGATATTGTTGTAAACTGCCCGGCCTTCTTCAATGGCATGGACGATCGAGGCGAAATTGTCATCGGTCAGGATCATGTCGGCCGCTTCCTTGGCCACATCGGTACCGGCGATGCCCATCGCGACGCCTATATCGGCTTTACGGAGCGCCGGCGAGTCGTTGACGCCATCGCCGGTCACCGCGACAATCTGGCCCATCGCCTGCAGCGCGCTGACCACCTGGAGCTTTTGCTCCGGAGCGACGCGAGCAAAGATCACCTCATCGCGCAGAACTTCCCGCAAGGTCTCGTCGTCCATCTTCTCCAATTCGAGGCCGGTGATGATCCGGGGATGGCTTCCCTGGACGATGCCGATCCGCCGGGCGATACTCTCAGCAGTCAGGCCATAATCACCGGTGATCATGATGATGCGGATGCCGGCGCGATGGCATTCCTCGACAGCGTCGGCCACTTGCGGCCGCGGCGGATCCATCATGGCCACCAGGCCGAGGAAGACCAGATCCTGCTCCACCGCCTCGGCCGTATAGCCGCTCAGGTTGGCCGGCAACGGCGAGTCGCCGCGGATCTGCCGTTGCGCGACCGCCAGGACACGCAAGCCGTTGCGGGCATATTGGTCATTGGCGGTCATGATCCGGCCGCGTTCCTCACCGCCCAGCGCCTGGTCCTCGCCATTGCGGCGGATCTGGCTGCAGAGCTCGAGCACCTCGCGCGGCGCCCCCTTGACATAGGCCACCCGCAGCAGGCCGGGTTCCGGCTGGGCCGGCAGGTGGATCGTGCTCATCCGCTTGCGGCGCGATTCGAAGGGGAGCTCCCGCACCCGCTGCTGGCGTTTCGCCTCGTCGATCAGGTTCAAGCCGGCCTTCTCGGCGACCACCCGCAGCGCGGCTTCCGTCGGATCACCCAGCACGGTCCAGTGCGGATTCTCCTGGTCCGGCGGCAGCAGGCGCGAGTTGTTGCACAGGCTGCCGGCGGCCAGCAGCAGGCGCAGATCACGGTCGCCAGCCAGCGTCACTTCCTCACCGGCGCTGAGAATCCGCCCGTCCGGGGCATAACCGGCACCGGTCGCCTTGTATTGACGGTTGCTCATCCAAAGGTCGGTGACGGTCATCTCGTTCTGGGTCAGCGTGCCGGTCTTGTCCGTGCAGATGACTGTCGTGCAGCCCAGCGTCTCCACAGCAGAGAGTTTCTTGATCAGGGCGCCGCGTTTGGCCATCCGCTGCACGCCCATGGCCAGGGACAGGGTGACGGTCGGCAGCAGGCCTTCCGGTACGAAAGCGACGATCATACCATGGCAAAGATGAAGCTTTCGGCGATGTCGGCCCGCGCCAGCAGGATGGCGGCGATGAAGAAGAAGACGCCGATGCCAAAAGCCATCGCCGAGACGATGCGGGTCAACCGGGCCATTTCCTTCTGCAGCGGGCTCAGGTCGACACTGATGTTCTGGGTCAGGCCGGCAATCTTGCCGAATTCGGTGGCCATGCCGGTCGAGACGATGATCGCCCGGCCGGTGCCGGCGGCGACGTTGGTCCCGGCGAAAATCAAATTGGCGAACTCCGACCGGGACAGATCGGTCCGCAAGACGGCGTCGCTGGTTTTGGGTACCGGATGGGACTCGCCGGTCAGGGTGGACTGGTTGACGCTCAATTCATTGACCGCAACCAGACGGCAGTCGGCGGATATCTTGTCCCCTTCTTCCAGCAGGATGATGTCGCCGGGTACCAGCTCCTCGGCCAGAACGCGTCTCTCTTCGTCATCCCGCAGGACGCGGGTTGTCGCCGGCAGGAGCTTTTTCAAGGCCTCGGTGGCCTTTTCCGCCTTGAACTCCTGCATGAAACTGAAGACGCCGTTAATGATGTTGACCATCCAGATCGCCACGCCCAGCTCGGGCATCTGGGCAATAAAGCCGATGATGCCGGCGATCCAGAGCAGGATCGCCATCAGGTGCGTGAAATTGGACAGGAACTTGACGATTAGCGGCGTACCTTTCTTTTCTTGAATGGCATTGCGGCCATAACGCTGCAAGCGCGCTTCAGCTTCGGCCGAACTCAAGCCGCCGGTGCCGGTGGACAAGGCCTGATAAACCTCGGCCACACTCAGCCGTTGGATCGTACCGGACGAATCCGGCTGGATCAATTGATTTTTACCTTCAGACACAGGTATCCCTTCTTTTCTGGACATACAGTCTCCTCATTGTGATGATGGACCATTGTAGCACTGTAGCCAGCAAGATCAATTCGGGAGTTCCCGTGCCAAATTATTAATATTTATATATATTTATCAGACGCACTATAAATAATACCCTATTAAAAGGCATTATCGAATACAATAAAAGCAATTAGTGAAATTGCCGCTATTAATTTTATTTTATTATTTATACCGCGTTTATATGATGCCGCAAATCTTTACGGAATATTTATACGACTGGTGTTCAGCCTGGCGACATCCGGTAACCAACGCCAACTTCGGTCTGGATATATTCAGGGTCAGCCGGATTACGTTCGATCTTGCGCCGGAGATTGGAAACGAATACCCACAGGGTCTGAGCATCCGATTCCATTTGCAGGCTGCCGCGGATCTTCTGCAGAATCTGTTTATGCGTCAGCACGCGA
>JAEXPB010000134.1 GCA_023438965.1 Bacillota bacterium
ATACCCTTGTCCAGTATACCCAGCTGGCTGAACAGCGTGGATTTCGCCTGCTGATCCGAAATAAAAAGCCGGAGAATGTCCTTGGTCGAAATCGAGCCGATATTCTGGGCCAAAAGCAAATGGTCGCTCATTTTGGTCAACGGCGGGACCATTATATTGTAATTCAGATAATCGGATGTTGGTATGACCGGTAAATCCAATAATTGTCGAGCCTGGTCAACAGCGTATTTATCGGCAACCCGGCTGACCTGTTCCCGGTATGCCGCCCAGGGGTCGGCGATTGTGCCAGGCACCGCCAATGGCAGATAACCGCAGCCAGACAACCGCCCGTTGGCGGCTGGCCGAATGAAACCGCCTATCAGGGTCAGGTTGTCGCTGGGCCCGCTAAACTGACCGGCGGATGTTTGCGTCAGGTTACTGTTCAGATACGACGGCCCACCCGCCACGGCGACCTTGAACTGTGCCGCCGGTACATGCAGGCTTGTGTTATAGGCTGCACCCGACGCAAGCAGGACATTCTGACGACCTGGCATAGGATACCAGGGGAAAAAGCCCGGCAGCAGAACCGCCTGGCGGTTGGCAATGAAAAACGGGCTTTTGCCGGCATACTGGATCGTTATCGCCGAACAGGAATCACAGCCGGCCGGATCAATGCTCAGCCAATCACCGGACTGGTTGAATGATAGATTCTGATGATGCTCATTCCGGACTGAGAAAACGCGATAACCGCGGTATAGGGTAAAAACCAGCGGGTCGGACTGCCCGCTCGCCAGGGTCAATCGGGCTGTCATCTGCAGCTGGCGATCGAAACGGACTGATAAGTCATATGTCAATACCCGGATTGCCGATTGATCCGGCCGGACTGCGTCAGTATCCGGTTCAGCCGGGGTCATGGCTGTCATGGTGGCCGGCTGCCGACGGCTGGCTGTAAGCCGGTCAGCCAGGTAGCCGTTCCAGTGTTTGCCCAGGTCCAGATAACTGGCCGGCTGGTAAAACAGGATCAGGCCGGCAATTCCGGCCATAGCCAGCAAGCAGGTACAGAACCGGATCCGGCGGGATGATCGAACCTGGTTGGCAAGCCGGAGCAAGACTGCGCCCAAGCAGCCAAACCAGGCCAGCATCAACTGCCAGCGGAAACTTTCCTGTGGCAGGCCATAGATTGGATTCGGCGAATAGTCACTATTGGGCAGCAGAATCCGAAACGGTGCGATCAGGAACTGCAAGGCGGCATTGACCGGGATAGCCAATCCGACCGGTTCGCGCTGCAAATTGAAGGCATCCGAAAAGGGACTGATCAGGAAGGCCGTTGCCACTAAAACAGCATATGCTGTCAAGCGGTTCTTCAAAAACGAAATGACCATAGCCAGTGCGATGACCGCCAAAGTCGGCAGAACCATGTATAAGAGATAGGTCCACAGGAAATTGCCGTAAAACAGCCGATCCGCGCCGCAAACGCCGGCATAAAGCAGGTTGATCACCAGCGGCAGACTCAGAAAGGGCAGCATCACGCCGATCAGGCACCCCATCTGGGCAATGATCTCGGCAGCATCGCCCTCAGTCAGGGATCCGGTCACGTCGCGCAATCCTGTCAGCGTGCTCTGGCTGCAGAATTCAAACGCGACAAAGAAAAACAGCAGCACCGGGATCATGCCGGTCCGTTCCGTGACATAGGCCAGTTGCAGCGGTGTTAAACCTGCTGCCGTCTGCCGCAGTACAAGCACCAGATAAGCAGTGAAGCAAAGCAGGCAGGGAACAGATAAATGCCGGCTCCGGATCAAACGTTTGAAATGGAGACTACATCCCCGGGATAAGTTTAATGGGCTGATCATCATCTGTTCACCTGCAATCGCTATCTGTTATTCATCAATTCAATGCGCAGCCGGCATAACCATAGCAGCCGGTCCCACCCGCACCCAGCGGATTGAGTACGGCGTAGAAATTGGAATTGTAGTCCTGGTTTTCCGTAAATTCGACCATGTCGCCGGGAGCCATCAAATGCTCCTGTTCCAGTGTGAACGGCCACCCAACCCACTGCGCATGCGCTTCGATCCACAGATCGTTGCTGCTGAGCATGCTATTGTAGGCTTCGTAATCCGCTGAATAGGCCGAGCCGATTGTACCGGATTTTGCGTAATCGGCGGACGGCCCGATCGAAATGGTCGTCGAGTCGCCATACGCCAGCACAGAACCGCCCAGCAGCATAAATGAAGTCAGAGTTAACGCCATCAGCTTAATCGCATTATTCATGGTGTTATCCTCCCCATGCATAGATATTCGTCTTTATACACTCTCTTATTATTGTATTATGCATATAGACATGTATATACAGTCAGCTTGTATTCATGACAGCCTCCCTTCACCAGAAACGCCTTTGTTTAAGCGTTTCTGTATACTTTTTGCTACATTGCCAACTGATTTTAAGATGAATTAATAAATAGGATACAGATATATTATTGTTATATTATATCCTCTGCGGCAATTTGTGTAAACATCACATTATTATTTTATCAGGCAGCCAGATCCAGGAAAAGAAAAGGCCGCGCATAGTGAGCGAGGCCAGTAATATGATTATTTTATTCTTGTTCTTGTAAACAGGTCATGATTGGCGATTAATCCGGGGTTCAGCCGTCGGCAGCGGCCTCAGCCCCCAGCAAAGCGGCACCGATGATGCCGGCATCGTTTTTCAGATTGGATAGACGCAAGTCGCAGTTTTCGGTGAGCAGTCCCTGCAAGGGATCCAGCAAAGCGGAACCTTCATGCGTAATCCCGCCTGCCAGGACGATGGTATCCGGCCGCAGGAGCATGATCAGACTGTTTATTCCGGTTGCCAGGTAACGTAAATACTGGTCGATCACCCGGGCCGCCGCCGGGCAGCCGGCTTTGGCAGCGGTGAATGCGGTTTTGCCGCTGACCGCCTGGTCCAGCGCCGAGCGGGCCAGCAGGCTGTCCGGGAACCGCCGGATGACGGTCTGGGTCTGGCTGATCAGGGCGCTGACCGACGCATACGCCTCCAGGCAGCCGATTCGGCCGCATTTGCACGGCAAGCCCCGGTAGTCGATGCAGATATGGCCGATTTCGCCGGCGCCTTCATCCCGCCCCAGGTACAAGCGGCGGTTAAAGATCATACCGCCGCCAACGCCGGTGCCCAGCGTAATCAGAACCAGATTGTCGCCGGCCGGATGTCCGCCGGCGCAAAATTCACCCCAGGCTGCGCAATTCGCGTCATTGCCAACGAATACCGGGCGGGCGGTTGCCCGGCTGACCCAGTCGGCGATCGGCGTGTTGCGGAAGGGCAGATTGGCCGCCTTTTTGATCACGCCGCGGGAAGACAGGACATGCCCGGGCGAGCCCAGGCCGATACTGCCGACCGGATAACGGCCGATCAGGTCCCGGCAGGCCGCAATGATGTCGTCGACGATAGCCCGGTCAGTCCGGCCGGCCAGCGTTGGCTGGCTGTCATGCCAGACCAGCCGGCGGTTTTCATCCAGGACACCATATTTGATATCGGTTCCGCCGATGTCCACACCCAGGTACATGGCACAATCCTTTCTCTTGCCTTGGCGGCGCCATATCAGGCGCGGCCGTTCACCAGGGTCCGCCGGACCTGGAGTTTCTGGTCCAGAACAAGGATATCCGCCCATTTGCCGGTTTTCAGGCTGCCGGTCTCACCGGCCAGTCCCAGCGTGCAGGCAGGGTTATAGGCGGCCATCCGGATCACGTCGGCCAGAGGAATGCCGATGCCGACCAGATTGCGGACCCCGTCAAGCAGCGTTTTCGCGCTGCCGGCGATCGTCCCGTCCGCCAGCCGGACCACGCCATCCCGAACATAGCGCCGGATGCCGTCAACTTCGAATTCGGCGATCGTCATGCCGGCGGCGTGGCCGGAATCACTGACCAGATTGATTCGTTCGGCACCTTTGAGCCGATAGATCAATTCCACAGTCCGCGGATGCAGATGGACAAAATCACCGATCATCTCGCAGGTCACCCGCGGATCAAGCAGGACCGCACCCAGGACACCCGGTTCCCGGTGGTTGAACGGCCGCATGGCGTTGAAAGTGTGCGTGGCCTGCGTCGCCCCCCAGTGGATGGCGTCTTCGGCTTGAGCCAGCGTGGCGTTTGTATGGCCCAAGGATACCTTGATTCCCTGCCGGACTGCCTGCTCGATCAACGGCCGGGCCTGGTCGATTTCCGGCGCCACTGTGATCAGTTTCAGCAGACCTTTGCCATGGGCGATCAACTGGTCCATTTTTTCCGGGGTCGGCGGAATCAGGTTGAGCGGATTCATGGCCCCTTTGGCCTGGGGATTGAGAAACGGCCCTTCGGCATGGATGCCGCCGATTTTCGCGCCCGGCGTGCCCTGGCGCGCTGCCCCGGCGATACGGTCGAACTGCCGCAGGATAGCGGAGAAGTCTGAAGAAGCGGTGGCCGCGGCGATGCAGGTGACGCCTTGTGTCGCCTCGAAGGCCGTGATCCGGCCGACATCGGCGTCCTCGTCATTGAAGCGGGTGCCGCAGGCGCCATGAATATGCGTGTCGATCAATCCCGGTAATACATAACAATCCTGGCAATCCACCACTTCGTCAACCGGTGCGGGGGTAATTGCCGGTGCGATGGATTGAATCCGCCCGTCAGCAATACCCAGGTCGGCGGCAATGAATTGAAAATGTTCGTTCAAAACCCGCCCCTGACGTAAAATCAGCATCTTGTCCCATCCTTTCCGGCTGTCGATTCAAGATTCCGCTTCGACTTCCGCCAGATATCGTTTCAGGTTGGCCAGCCCGGTGGCAATGCCGTGCATGCAGTCTTCGACGCCCTCAAACTCCAGCGAGAGATAGCCGTCGTACCTGGCCCGCTTCAGGATCCGGATGCATTGCTTCACCGGGACCGAGCCCTGGCCGATGATCGTGCAGCGGTACCAGTTGCCGCCCCTGGTCATCCCGGTGCCTTTCCCCGGGTTGGACGAAGAGCCGGGATAGGCGATCATATCCTTGGCATGAGCATGAATGGCATAGGGGGCGACACGCGCGACAGCGGTGACCGGATTTTCGTCCACGCAGATGAAGTTGCCCATGTCCACCAGCAAACCGAAATTTTCGTGGTTGACGGCATTAAACAGCCGCTCCATCCGGTCGCTGTCCTGGGCTATAAAACCGTGGTTCTCCACGCAGGTCCGGATGCCCAGACTCTGTGCATAGGTCGTGACTTCCCGGATATTGGCGGCAATGACCGGCAGCATCAGGTCGAAGCTGCGGGCGCTGCCGGACAAGCCCAGCGCGTAGCAAGCATCATGGCGCAAGACCGCGGCACCCAGTATGGACGCCACATCGAGCTGGCCTTTCAGCCGTTGAATTTCGGCGGCCGAGGCGGCCGGCGTTTCCTGATACAGGCAGGCCCCGATGGTATAAGCGTTGATGGTCATGCCCAGTCGGTCGGCTTCCTGACGAATCCGGCGCGCATAATCCTTCTGCTGCTCCAGGGTCGGCTTCTCGCAGGGCGACATGTCAATGAATTCAATGGCGGTGAAGCCCAGTTCATGCGCCTTGGCCACTTTATCCAGCTGGGTCATCCGTCCGGTCCGGATATAGGGCATGAAGGAATAGGAACTGACAGAAATTTTCATAAATATAATCATTCCTTTCGCTTCGCTCAGGCACAAAACGTCATTAAAATTTTGTGCTGAGCGTGTTATCATTTGAGTGGTCCCACAGGTACAC